>CAYMTX010000008.1:0-37704 GCA_964393475.1 uncultured Roseburia sp.
AAAGAGTTGCAAAAATAATAAAAAAAGTTTGTAGCAACTACTTGACACCAGAGGGCATTGTCAATGGAAATGATCAATACTTGTATGGAGAGAAAATAAAGGCATATTTGATTCGGGGAGCAAAACGCGATATCGGAGGCTTTCGAGAGTGGCCGAATCCACAGCTTGGCTGGGGTGGACTGTGTTTGGAAGCGAGTATGCCGGAGTAAATAGTATTGACATCCAACTGTATTAATCATATAATACAGTTAGGAGGTGTATTAATAGACTAATACAGTTAGGAAAACGGAGATTACTATGATTTCTTTTGAGAATTTTCTGATGCAGGATGGGATACCCATCTATTTACAGATTTTGTTATATATTAAGCGTGGTATCATCGCGGGTATGATTTCGGACGGAGATGAATTACCTTCACGACGTGTATTGTCGGCATTACTTGGTGTTAATCCGAATACCGTACAGAAAGCGTATAGACTGTTGGAGGAGGAAGGATTGATACAGTCCCGTGCCGGGGCGAAAAGTTGTGTAGCAGTAACGATAGAAAAGCTTCGAGAGATCCGGGTGGAGCTTTTGGAAGCAGATGCGAAAAATGTCGTGGATTCTTTGAAGCAGATGGGGGTTTCAAAGGAGGAGGCACATACACTGATTGATAAATACTGGGATAGTTCGGAAGTGAAATAAAAGATGCAGATGTTACAACAGAGAAAGCCAAAAAAGAAAATACAAAAATAAAGAATCGGAAAAGAGAAAGTCAAGTGGAAAGGCAGGAGTGTGTATGAAAGTAAATATTTTGAAAAAGTATGTATCTGTATTTGAATTGTTTACAAGAAATACGATTTATAAGATAGCTATGCTTCTGACAGCAATGGGAACAGTTCAGATTCTTCTGTTTCGGAGAGTGATGGAAGCATATATTCCGATGGCGGCATATGATTTTGTGGTTATGGAATATTACAGTCTGGAATATATGATAGACGAAAGTCATAGTGCAGTGTTTCTGGCAATCGCATTTGTGTTACTGACTGCAGTTTTGTGCCGGAATGGATGTAATATCGGAAGCAAAAGCAGTTACACAATGCAGCGGTTACAGGTTACAGAAAAGAAAGTCTTTCTGATGCAGTGTATATATAACAGTTTGTGTTATGGTTTGCTTTTGGGGGTGCAGGTAGCTGTTTTTCTGATTCAGGGCAGCATGTATACAGCTTATTCGGAGCATGTGACGAATCAGACCGTATTTTTAGCATTTTACCGGAATGATTTCATGCATAGTGTATTACCGCTGGATGGTGGAATGCGATGGGTGACGAATTTTATTTTTGTAGTAGGATGTGGTGTGTCAGCAGCAGTATTTACTTATCTTCAGAGGCGCGGAAAGACTGCGTGGTCATTATTTATAGTGATTGCCTGCATATTGGTAGGATTTATCCGGGAGCTGAAGTATCAGTATTTGGGACTGGGATTTGCAATTGTAATCGGTATAATTGCCGGATTTACAGTTTACTGGCATGTATTGTGTAGGAAGGGGGATTCGTGTGAAAAATGAGCTGAAATTTGAAAAATATACACCGCCGGGGATTCAATTTAGCAGACAGCTTCGGGCGTGTTTCTATGGGCTTGGGGCATCGGTGGTCTGGAGTTTGTCTTATCTTGTGAAGTATATGGGTGCCTATGAGAAGCTATACACTTACCGAATGACAGAAAAAGTGTTGATAGAGGGAATGGTCATGACGGATTTCCATGTGCTGATAGAGAACGGATTCGGTTGCTTTGATGCATTTCTTATCTTTTATCTTGTGATGTGTGCGCTGGCAGTGTATTACTATCTGAGCTATTATCAGGGAAGTAAATCGATTTATCTGATGCGTCGTCTGCCGGACAGATGGGAATTGTATCGCAGATGTATTACATTGCCGTTTGCAATGCTTGTATTGGGGATAGTGACGCAGATTGCATTATGGATGCTGTATTACGGAATATATCTGAGCTGTACACCGGAGCAGTGTCTGCCGGTGTGGTATCAGTGAGGCGGGAGCAGTAACGCAGAAAGAGAGGATTGTCTATGCTTGAAATCAAAAATGTAAGAAAATCATACGGAAAATGTGATGCATTAAAAGGAATTGATGTGGTGATTCCGCAGGGGGAAATTATCGGACTTTTTGGAGAAAATGGTGCAGGAAAAACAACTCTTATGAAATGTATTTTAGGATATCATTCTTTCAAAGGAGAGATTTTGATGGATGGAGAACCGGTTACAACGAAAAACATTGCCCGTATCTCTTTTGCAACGAGCGAACATTCCTTTTTCCCGAATCTGTCACCGAAAGGACATGCACAGTTTTACAAAGAGCATTTTGATAAATTTTCGGAAAAACGATTTAACGGTTTGATGGAATTTTTTGAACTGCCGATGAGGAAACCATTAAAAAGCTTTTCTATGGGACAGAAAAATCAGTTTGAAGTGATTCTGGCATTATGTCAGGGTGCGGATTATATTTTGATGGATGAACCATTTGCAGGAAATGATATTTTTAACCGTGAGGATTTCTATAAGGTATTGCTCGGTATTTTGGAACCGCATGAGACAGTACTGCTTTCGACACATCTGATTGAGGAGGTATCGGATTTTATTGGCAGGGCAATTTTAATCCGTAAAGGAACTATCGTGGGAGATGTGATGATGACGGATTTGGAAGAAAATGGGGAAAATCTGATGAATTACATCAAAAAAACGTATCATTACCGACCGGAACGGGTCGGAAAAGCAATCAGCGCGCTTGGCTGGGAGGAGGAAACAGAATGAGAAAATCGCTTGTAGTTTTTGCAGTATTTTTTCTTTTTGCAACCGGTGTTATCTGTTATGCGGATACTTCACTTTTGAATGAGAAGGATAATGTACAGATTACGGAAACCATCTTGTATGGTGAGAAGGCAGCCGTGGAAGGGGTGACGATTGAACGGAATACAAAGTATGGCAGATATATGCGCTGGAATACGACTTACACCGCAGGAGAGAAGCCGGAATGTAATACAGACTATACGTTTGATGAGTTTGGCGGATTGTGGGAAGAAATAGAGTATGTACCGGATGGAATAGAGTTTTCGACTACGATTGTCGGCGGGACGGAACTGGCAGATAATACAGGGACAAATCTGACAGGAGTAAACAGGGCAATCTGGGAGTTGTTTCAAGAGACAGAGCCGGGAGAGATAGGATATGCAACGATTAATCTGGCAGATTATCTGGACTATTACGAATATGATATTCAGTTTAATCTGCCGGGAGTAGCTGATTATTTTATGACAACATCAGAGATAAAAGATGCACTGGTACGTTATGGAAGCAATAATGCGGATTATAAAAAGGAATTAGAGGATAAGCTGCATGTAATAGAAACGATGACAGAATTTTTCAAAATTCCGGTGATTGAGAATCAGCTTTACAATATAGCCGTAGCAAAAGGGGAAGATGGAAAAATGTATGGCTGGGGATACGACTGTGCAAACGGCGGAGGCTCTTCCGGTACGTTAACAGACGGGGCAACGTCACTGGGCGAAGCACCTGAAAATGCAGATATGTTTGGCATATGGGCAATTTGTGCCTATACAGAGGACAAATGTTATTTTACTTTTGAACCATACACATGGAACGGAGAACGGATAGATACTTCTTTGATAGCGGGTGGTTATGGCATTTACTGTCTTCCGTTTGATAAAGAAACACACACGATAGATGCAGACAGTCTTGCAATGGTATATCCGTTAGAATTGACCGAGACGGTTTATAATTTGTATTATAATACAGATAGAGGAGAGCTGCTTTTATTACAGGGCAAGGAAGAGGGTTCTGCTTTGACTGTTATTGAGGAATCAACGATGACGGTGATGCAGGAGGTTATATACACAAAGCAGGGATATTCGAGCGAATATTATATTGGAGATGATTTCCTTTTGCTGACTTGTGATAATACGATGTTTGTGTTGTCAGTCAGTGAGGAAGGATACTATGAGAAAGAATTTGAGTGCGGAATAGACTGGCTTGCAGAAAAACTGGAAGTGGACTATGTGGAGTTTAAAGAAATGGCATTTGACTGGAATGGTGAAGCACTTCTGATAGCCGGTTCTTTGAGGAATTTAAAAAATAATTATAACGGCTATTTCCAGAACTGCGGATTTTATCTGACGGCATATGATAGAACGGGACCGGTATACTGTGGCATTTATGAAAGCAGTCTGGATGCAAAAAGACCGTATGTGAACAGTCAGAGGGATACGTATTACAATTATAGTAATAGATGCAGACCGACCGATGCGGATGCAATAAAGGTTCAGTGGTAAAAATGGAGCATAAAAATCCCCATGTACGTTGATGCATGGGGTTCGCATTGCAGTCTCACGAAATTCATTGTTTTTTCAAAAAATCTGGTTTATAATATTTGCATGAATGGCAGTAGGTTTGTGAGAATAAGTGCTTGTGTTCAATAAGCGTATAGAAAATGTAATAAAAGAATTGGGTATAACAAATGAAAAAGAAAAATAAGAGAACCCACGGCTAACCCGTGGGTTTTTCAATTCATAGGATAGCAAGGAAAAGTGAGGAAGTATGGAAGTAAAAAATGCAGGTATGCGCCTTATCAAAAAAGGTAAAAAGGGATTATTAAATGTTGTATTCAGCCGGTTCTGGATTATGTCGATTTTGGTCGTGCTGCAATTTGTTGTATTGTTTATGGGAGTATACCGTTATAGTGAGTATCGGCAGCAGTATGATATTTTGACGAATATTTTTGTGGCACTGATGGTTCTGTATCTGTTGAATCATCCGATGAATTCAAATGCGAAGATTACATGGCTGGTATTAGTGATGCTTTTTCCTGTATTTGGAGCATCTTTGTTTTGGTTTACGCAGTTGGAGTTTGGGCATCGTATGCAGAAGGCCAGATTAGGTTATCTGGTGGATTCTACGAAAACAAGTATACAGCAGGACAAAGAGATTCTGCATAATGTAACGGCAGAAAGTCCGGATGTGGCTTCACTGGTACAGTATTTGTCACGTTCCGGCTGCTTTCCGATTTATGATAAAACGGATGTAAAATACTTCCCTTGTGGAGAAGCTAAATTTGAAGAATTGTTAAAGCAGCTTAAGATGGCACAGGATTTTATTTTTCTGGAGTATTTTATTGTTGAAGAAGGCATCATGTGGGGACAGGTGTTGGAAATTCTCGCACAGAAAGTGGCAGAAGGTGTAGAAGTCCGTATGATGTATGACGGCACATGTGAATCTGCCCTGTTACCTTCCGATTACCCGCGAAGATTAAAGGAATTGGGGATTCAGTGTAAAATGTTTGCACCGGTGACCCCATTTCTGTCGACACATTATAATTACCGTGATCATAGGAAAATAGTGGTAATTGATAATCGGGTTGCGTTCACCGGAGGTATTAATCTGGCAGATGAATATATTAATGAAAAACCACGTTTCGGTTATTGGAAAGATACGGCGGTTATGTTAAAGGGCGAGGCTGTAAAAAGTTTTACACTGATGTTTTTGCAGATGTGGAATGTGGATGAAAAAGCACCGGAATTTTATAAATTTATCAATCATTCATCAATAGAAGTGAAAGCGGCAAAAGGTTATGTAATGCCATACGGAGACTGTCCGTTAGATGATGACAGGGTGGGCGAGCGTGTTTATATGGATATCTTAAACCGGGCAAATCGATACGTACATATTATGACACCATATCTGATTATTGACGGAGAGATGGAGACAGCTTTGCGTTTTGCTGCAAAACGAGGTGTAGATGTGAAACTGATTCTGCCGGGTATTCCGGATAAGAAATATGCATTTGCACTTGCCAAGACTCATTATAAGCATTTACTGGAAGCTGGGGTTAAGATTTATGAATATACACCGGGCTTTGTACATGCGAAAGTATTTGTCAGTGATGATTGTAAGGCGGTGGTGGGAACGATTAATCTGGACTACCGCAGTCTGTATCACCATTATGAATGTGCTGCCTATATGTATCAGACAGATTGTATTGCAGATATTGAGCAGGATTTCGAGGAAACGTTAAAAAAATGCAGACAGGTGACACCGGAGACTGTAAAAAAAGAAAAATTGCTAACAAAACTGGCAGGCTGGATATTGAAGGTTGTGGCACCGTTGATGTAATGAGGATGCCGATCAATAGACAGATGCTTCAAAAAGATGCATTGTGTTTGAATATAGTATGTATGGAAATTACAGAACATGTATGAATAAGAAGCGAGGATTTATAAGTGAGAAAAAATACGAAATTAAATGAACAGTGGTACTTTTCAAAAGAAGCGAAAAACATTCCGTCGGCAATTCCGGCTGACTGGCAGCAGTTAAATCTACCACACACATGGAATGGTACAGACGGACAGGACGGTGGCAATGATTATTACCGGGGAACCTGCTATTATGCAAAGAATTTGTCCGGGGAAATGTTTGAATCAGGTAAGGTACATTATCTTCAATTTGATGGTGTTAATTCTTCTGCAAAGGTATATTGGAATGGAAAAGAATTGATGACACATCATGGCGGATATGCAACATTTCGTGTAAAGTTAGATGAAATCAGAAATGACAACCTGCTGATTGTTGCAGTTGACAATGGTGCAAATGATTTTGTTTATCCACAGAATGCCGATTTTACGTTCTACGGAGGTATTTACCGTGATGTGAAGCTGATAAGTGTGGAAGAGAATCATTTTGATTTGGATTTCTGGGGTGCACCGGGAATCAAAGTAACACCGGTTATGAATGGTGCGGATGCCAAGGTAACCGTAGAAGCATATGTAACAGGCAACGGAGAAGTGCGGATTTATATTTGCGATGCCGATGGAACAGTGGCAGCACAGGCAGAGGCAGTAGTGACAAAAAGCAATGCAGATAGTTCAAAAGCAGGTGTGGCAGAAAGTGTATTTACACTGGAAAATGCCCGGTTGTGGAATGGAGTAAAAGACCCATATCTCTATACAGCAAAAGCAGAGCTGGTAGTCGATGGAGAAGTGATAGACGAAGTATCGGCATGTTTTGGTTGCAGAAGTTTTGAATTTGACCCTGACCGCGGATTTATTTTAAATGGAGTAGAGACACCGCTCCGAGGGGTATCAAGACATCAGGATTGGCCGGAAATCGGTAATGCGTTGACGTTAGAACATCACAAGACAGACATTGGCTATATTTTGGAAATGGGCGCAAATACGATTCGTCTTGCACATTATCAGCATTCACAGGATTTTTATGATTTATGTGATGAGGCAGGGTTGGTTTTGTGGGCGGAGATTCCGTATATTTCCCATCACATGCCAAATGGTATAGATAACACTGTTTCGCAGATGAAGGAGTTGATTTATCAGAATTATAACCATCCTTCCATTGTTGTATGGGGACTTTCTAATGAGATAACAATGGGAGGTGCAGCTGATAAGAGTTTGCTGGAAAATCATCATATTTTAAATAATTTGGTGCATGAATTAGACAAAACAAGGAAAACTACTATGGCAGTAGTTACAATGTGTGATATGACGGAAGAGTATGTGCACATTCCGGATACGGTTTCTTATAATCATTATTTCGGCTGGTATGGTGGTAATGTGAATATGTATGGACCTTGGTTTGACGATTTTCATAAAAAGTATCCGACAACACCGATTGGTATCAGCGAGTATGGATGTGAAGCATTGAACTGGCACACATCTGAACCTGTGCAGGGCGACTATACAGAGGAATATCAGGCTTATTATCATGAAGAGTTAATAAAAATGATTGCAAAGCGTCCGTATCTGTGGGCAACTCATGTCTGGAATATGTTTGATTTTGCGGCAGATGCAAGGGCAGAAGGCGGCGAGAACGGCATGAATCACAAAGGGCTTATGACGTTCGACCGGAAATACAAAAAAGATGCTTTTTATGCATATCAGGCATGGCTTTCTGATAAACCGATGGTACACATCTGCGGTAAACGTTATGTGGATCGTGTAGAAGATGTGACAAAGGTAACAGTTTATTCCAATCAGCCGGAGGTAGAGCTTTTTGTAAACGGGGAAAGTGTCGGAAAACAGAACAAAGGAGTGTATCCGTTCTTCTATTTCGAGGTGAATAATATAGGTGAAAGCAAACTTACAGTAAAAGCAGGAGACTGTATGGATGAGAGTATCATTCGAAAAGTCGCGACCTTTAATGAAGCGTATCGTTTAAAGGACGAGGGTGATGTGATTAACTGGTTTGAAATTACAACACCGGCAGGCTATTTCTCTATTAATGATACATTAGGGGACATTATGGCAACTTTCCGCGGTAAGATTTTCCTTGTACAGATGGTAATGAAATTCATGGGAATGCAGAAGAACGCGGCAAAAGGAGATGTGAAAGAGCAGAAATCAGGCAGCGGTATCAAGCTGAATAAGAATATCGTAAAGCTGGCAGAAGGCTTTACGGTAAAACGTATTATTTCTATGGTTGGCATGATGGGAATGGAGCCAATGGCAAAAGAAGAGATTTTAGCGATTAATAGTAAGTTGAATAAGATTAAGAAGAAATAGGGAAATCTGCCTGTTTTTATAATCCCGGAAAGGTGTTGCGAAATTCTTCGTAGAAGAGTTTTGCAGCACCATTTTTTTCATTTTCCTGATAATATAGATATTCATGAAAAAGGCAGTTACTATTTGAAATACCAACCATAAATGTATTATTTGGCACCATATTTTTGACATAGCGGGGAACAATGGCAATGCCTTTTCCAATGGATACCATGAATAAAGCTGTCGATAGATTCGGGGCAGAAATACAGTTGACGTAATCGTGTGTATATTTTTTTATCAGTTGGTAATTGGCAGCATAAGGTCCGAAAAGTTCATGTGCAAAAGGTACAATAATCGTTTCACCTTCTAATTCACGAAGCTGAAGAAGTGATTTGGAAAGTAAACGATGTCCGGGAGATAATACGGCATAAGTACCATGACTATTGATGAAGTGTCGGTGTATGTTTTCAGGAACGACCGGATAATCACAGGGTGTAAAAACAAAATCATATTGTTCAAGAATATTTTCCGGCGTACCACCGGAAAGAACATGAAATTGTACATCAATATCAGGATAATGTTCTGTAAAATGATGAATAAATATCTGAATATGTGATGAATAGGAAAACTCTAATACACATGCTATGCGGATGTTTCCTGTTGAGGGAAGATTATGTAACTGAAGCATAGTCTGTGTGTTATTGCAATCATTAATAATAGCAGCAGCTTCCTGTGCCAATAATTGACCAGCATTTGTCAGAATGACTTCGTGGGTATTGCGTTCAAAAAGAGATACATTTAATTCTTTTTCCATGTCTTTAATATGCTTGGATAATACAGATTGAGAAATGTATAATGTATTCGCTGCTTTACTATAGTTTAATGTTTTTGATAAAACTAAAAATTCATACATCTTTTCTGTTGTCATAATAATTTTTCCCTTCCACAAATTTTTTGAAGCCAGAGATAAAATACATTACTTCTGCTTTTGTATGCTTTTTTTTGTAAAATAATGTAGTTGGTGCGGTGTAGGTAATATCGTTTACCGGAATGGAAACACAATTTGGTAAGTCGCCCATGGTGTGAATAGGTGTTAATAAAATTCCTTTTCCGATAGGGACGAGCAATTGATGAAAAGCGGTTACGGTTTCGCTTTCATAGGTTGAAAAACGTATGCCGGAAGCTTTCAAATTTTCCAGTTGAAAATCTCTTACACAGGATTCTTTCGTATTAGGATATAAAATAAAAGTTTCTCCGTCCAGTTCTTTTAACGAAATAGAGGTATTTTTGGCTAAATGGTGTTGTTGTGGCAAAACTATATATTGATGGGAAACCGTAAACGGAAAACGGGCAATTCCATCGGATGTAAGATGGCTCATGGCGGGTGCAAAATATAAGTCAATACTATTTGAAAGAAGTCCATCTAAGATGGAATAGCAGGAATCATCTAAAATATCCAGATGAAGGTCCGGAAATTTTTTACTGATAATATCCAGATAAGGTCCCAGATAGAACGGCAAACCGGAACCTAGTACAGCAATTCGTAATGTGTGGTATTCTTCGTGGTTTTGCAATTGTAATTCTGCTTTTAGTGAATGATACCGTTTGGTAATGGCAACTGCATTGCTATAGAGGCGGTTTCCGGATTCAGTTAATACTAATCCGCTTTGCTGTCGATGAAATAAAGTTGTATTAAGTGTTTTTTCAAATGTATTTAGTCTGGCACTTAAGGTAGCAGGTGAAAGAAAAAGTACTTCACTTGCTTTTTTTATGCTCTTTTGTTCTGCTAAAATTACAAATTCATGTAGTCGTTCTAAGTCCATAAATGCTCCTGTAAAAATAAAAAATGGAATAAATAAATAAAACTGTAAGTTATAGTATAAACGAGAAAATTATAATGTCAACGGAATTTGATGAGTAATGCATAAATTTGTTTTGAAAAATGAAATAGTGTAAACAAAAAAATGGAATAACAAAGTCAGGAAGAACTATTTTAACAAACGGATTTGAATGATACACTGACGTAGACAAGCCGAAAAGGTATTTATCTATGAAATGTTTAAGGAGGAAATAACATGAAAAAGAAACTTTGTATGTTGCTTGCGATTGTAATGATGATAGCATCATTAGTAGGTTGTGGAAGTAACGCAGGCAGTGTAGTGGGCGGAACAGAAAGCGGAGAAGGCAGCAGACTGATTGGTGTATGTATGCAAAATATGTCCAGTAGTATCAGTGAATTGCAGGCAACTGCCCTGAAAGAAATGTTTGAGCCGATGGGGTATGATGTTCAGGTGGTATCAGCAGATGATAGTGTTTCAAATCAGATGAGCCAGATTCAGAATTTTATTCTGTTGGGGGCAGAAGTGCTTGTAATCTTACCTTGTGAAATAGAAACGTTGGAGGATTCACTGATTCAGGCCAGAGAAGCCGGTATTAAGGTCATTATAAGTGGCGGTACAGGTTCTGTTTCAGAGGAAGCTTATGATGCAGTGTCTTGCGATGATGAATATATGATAGGTCTTTATGTTGCATCTGTGACAAAGACATGGGTAGAACACAATATGGATCCGGATGGTGACTGGGATGTTGTATTTTTATCATCAACAATCAGCGATGATTCAAAATTACGTTGTGCAGGTGAAGCACAGATTATTGAACCGTATTTAAAGAACGCAGACGGAGAGTACATGAATCTGTTTGGTGATGTGGTTGAGGAATCTAAAAAAATAGAAAATCCGGTATATTGTGAGATGATTGCAAAACGTGTGGAAAATTTAGCGGATGCGACAATTGAAATGGATATTTCCGGTGATAACAGAAGTGTAGTTGCCGCTGCACTTACGGATAATCCAAAGGCAAGAATTTTTATTGCTTATAACTCGCTTGCATCTGTAGCGGGAAGTCAGTATGTAATGGATACTTACAGTGAAAAAGAATTGGCTGAATTTGGCTTTTTCTCCGGTGGTGTTATGGGAAATGAATATGAGTATTTAATGGGGTCGGTGTCTGATACAGCCGGAACAAAATCGGTATTCCGTTCAGCCTGTCAGTTTGGAGGCGGAGATGCTGCTGCAACACTGGCAAATCTTACCAATGCTGTAATGTTTGGAAAAGCCGGCGTAGATTATGGCAAATCAAATCCGAATAGCATTGGACTTTATTTCCCGATTGCAGCGGAATTAAATAATGGTGTTGAAGCCTTGGTATGTTTTGATACTGCTTCTTATATTGAAGCATTTACATACAAAGAAGTATTGTCACATGAAGGATTGATGACCTATTGGGATTCTGTAAATGGCTATAATACGTCCATGCAGGAATCAAAATCAGAAGTGCCGGAAGTGACACCATCGGCAGACGGTGTGGTATATACATATGAGGCAGATGGAATCATGGGAAAAGAAACGTTGCAGTTTGTTTTAAAGGCAGACGGAACATGCGAATTTTCACTTCCGGGAAATGTCATGATTGCAGATGTATATGCAGGAACATATGAAACAGATGAAACAACTGTTACAGTTACGGGACTTAGAAATGTTGATGCTGCATCAGAATATACAATACCGGGTTTGTGGTCATTCATCAATAGCACAACAGGTGATTGTGTTATTACAATTGACGAAGCGTCAGGAACATTTACACCAGTTGAATAAGAAATGAACCAAGGGCATGTTTGAAGCATGAGAAGGCAGACATGCCCTTGGTCTTTAAAAAAGTAATAGAAAGGAGAGCGGGAACATGCTTAGATTGGAACATATTACAAAAACCTATCCGGGTGTAACTGCTTTGGATAATGTCTCATTAGAATTTAGGCAGGGAGAAGTACATGCACTTCTTGGGGAAAATGGTGCCGGAAAGTCGACTTTAATTAAAATTATTGCCGGTGCAATTGAACCGGATGAGGGTGCCCAAATTACTTTTGATGACAAAACATACACACACATGACACCATCTTTATCGGCGGAAAATGGAGTGGCAGTTATTTATCAGGATATTAATTTGGTTACGCCTATGACAGTAGCAGAAAACATATTTATGGGAAAGAAAATGGGCGGCTTTTACAGTAAAAAGAAATTGAATAAGCTTGCAAAGGAGTTATTTGATGAATATGGATTTCAGATGAATCCGGCAGCACCAGTAGCTTCTCTTTCTCCGGCGAATCAGCAAATGGTAGAAATAGCAAGGGCAATTTCAAATGATGCGAAAATTATGATAATGGATGAACCGACAGCACCATTGGCTGCAAATGAGGTAGATTTGTTGTTTCGTATTATTGATAAACTGAAACAGAAAGGTGTGACAGTTATTTATATTTCACATCGTATGGAAGAGGTATTTGAAATTACGGAACGCATTTCTATACTTCGCGACGGAGAATATGTAAAGACAATAAAAACAGCAGATACAAACCGTCAGGAACTTGTAAACCTTATGGTTGGACGTGAGTTGAACGAGACTTTTCCGGAAAGAAAGACAGAAGCGGGAAACGTGATTTTTGAAGCAAAAAATCTGACAGGTAATAGTGTCGAGAACATTAGTTTTCAACTGCGAAAAGGAGAAATTCTGGGATTTGCGGGATTAGTAGGTTCCGGGCGTAGTGAGACGATGGAACTGGTTGCAGGTGCAAAGAAGATAAGTTCAGGAGAACTTTTGCTGAATGGGAAAATTATTCATCTCAAATCACCGGCAGATGCGATTAGAAACGGAATTGGGCTGATACCGGAAGACCGCAAAGAACAAGGGGTTATTTTACATAATACGGTATTATTTAATACATCCTTATCCTGCATGGATAAATTAACCAGATTTGGCTTTATCAATCAGAAGAAGAATCGTGAACTGGCAGAAAAATATAAAAATGATTTACAAATCAAAGTGCCGTTTTTACATCAGATGGTTCGGAATCTTTCCGGGGGTAACCAGCAGAAGGTTGTGCTTGCAAAAACTCTTGCGGCGGATCCGGATGTCATTATTTTTGATGAGCCGACAAAAGGAATTGATGTCGGTGCAAAACATGAAATTTATGAACTGATGAATCGTCTGGCTGAATCGGGAAAAGGAATTATCATGATTTCATCAGATATGGAAGAAATTCTTGGAATGTCAGATAGAATTATCGTTCTATACGAAGGCATGGTTTCAGGAGAATTACAGCGTAATGAATTTACGCAGGAACGTGTACTTGAATTGGCATCAGGTATGTAGGGAGGAGAACGAAATGGAAAAGAAATCACTGAATGAAACAATGAAGAACATAGGCAAATATATCTATCAGGAAGGTACTGTTTATATAGTACTTACTGTTTTAATTGTTATGTTTGCTATTTTAAATCCTATTTTTTTATCACCGCTTAATATTTACAACATTGTAACGCAGAGTACCTATATCATCATTGCTGGCATGGGTATTTGTTTTGTAATGATTAGTGGTGGTATAGATATGTCTGTTGGTACACAGATGGCAGTGGTCGGGTGTATATCAGCAATTATTATGTTAGAGACAGATTTGCCGTTTTGGATCGTCTGGCCGATTGGTATGGTATTAGGATTTGTAATGGGAAGTTTAAATGGTTTGCTTGCATCAAAATTAAAAATCTTTCCATTAGTTATTACAATTGCAACAAGTGAAGTATTTAAGGGGATTGCTTATAACATTACATCAGCAAAATCTTATTCAGGCATGCCGGTTGAATTTAGGGCATTGTATAAGACAAAAATTTTAGGACTTCCATTAGATGTATATTTGGCATTATTTATTGTGGTTGTAACCTGGCTTGTTTTGAATAAAACTCATTTTGGACGTGATGTCTTAGCAGTTGGTGGAAATAAAGAGTGTGCAAGACTTTCCGGCATCAAAGCGGATTTAGTCCAGACGCTTTGTTTTGCAATTACAGGTATGATTTTTGCAGTTGCTACTTTAGATATGCTGGCACAACAGAATCAGACATCGGCTACAACGGGTCCGGGTACGGAAATTACATGTTTAACCGCTGCAATTATTGGTGGTATTAGTATGATGGGTGGTAAAGGGAATGTGTTCGGTATGGTTGCAGGTATCTATGTAATGCAGATTATTGCAAACGGTATGATGCTGGCAGGATGGGGCACTTATACACAGTATACGGTAAAGGGAATCATTCTTTTGCTTGCAATCGGATTTGATGCTTTAAAGAATAGACCGAAACTCACAGTACGTATTCGCAAAGAAAAAAAGGGAAAAGCAGAAAGAAGGTAAATGATATATGGAAGACAGAAAAATGATGGGAATGCCACCAATCGGAGATAATCCACCTATGGGAATGCCGGGAGCGGGAGGACCGCCGCCGGGATGGATGCCGCCAATGGCAGATATCAGCTGGGTGCAAAGAAAATATTTAGATGTATCATATGGTACAGAGAGTAAAGCACAGTGCATGGATATTTATCTCCCGGATGAAGGAGAAGGTCCATTTCCTGCACTTATTCATATTCATGGCGGTGGTTTTGCAATTGGTGATAAGCGTGATGACCACATGGACGCGTATTTGAAGGCAATTAAACGTGGAATGGCAGCGATTTCTATTGAATATCGTTTGAGTGGAGAGGCTGTCTTTCCGGCAGCTGTACTGGATGTAAGAGAAGCCGTTCGTTTCATCAGAAAACATGCTGCAGAGTATAAAATAGATGCAGACAAATTAATTGCAATTGGTGGTTCTGCAGGAGGCAATCTTGCCGCAATGCTTGCCATGAATATCCCAAATGGTGAATTTGAAGGCGAGAAAGTTGCTGCTGCATATGACGAAACACCATATATAAGACTTGCAATTGACCAGTTTGGTCCGATGAATTTCCGAACGATGGATGAACAGGCAAGAGCAAATGGAATTAGTAAAGTGGAACATGATGAGCCGTTTTCCCCTGAGTCAAAATATCTTGGAATGCCGCTTGCTGATGCACCGGATGAACTGATTGCAAAAGCAAATCCGGTGACCTATGCAGGTAGTGCGATGTGTCCGATGCTGGTGCAGCATGGTACGGCTGATAAGCTGGTACCGTATGAACAGTCGGTTGAATTTGTGAAAGCAGTAAATGCAAAACTTGGAGCGGGTTATGTTACCTTTGTAACATTAGAAGGAGCAGACCATGAAGATAAAAGGTTCTTTGCAGAAGAGAATATGAAGGTAGTATTTGATTTTATTGAAAAACGATTGAATTAAGATAGAACATGGAGGGAATAACATGCGTATAAAGAAATTGGCTGTTCTTTTATTGATTGGTACATTAAGCTTATCGGCATGTGGCGGAAAGAGTAATGCAAGTGGAACGAATATTAGGAATACTGAGGTGGAAACGGAAAATACAGATGTTGTAGTTGGTACTTATACATATGCAGAACAGGTTTCTTTTGGAGATGCAAGCTTTGAAGTATTATGGACGATGGAGTTGAAGGACGATGGTACATATTCCTATAGCTTTGAAAATATGATGGGTGAGCATGTCTATACGGGAACATATGAAGTAGAAGGTACAAAAGTTACAACAGGTACTCCGACAGAAGGAACAGATGGTATTCAGGCAGGTTTTTACAATACAGATGGTTCGTGTGAATGGATTTTAGATGTAGTGAAAAAAACATTTGCACCGGCAAAGGAAGAAAGTGCCGGAATTATGGAAGCGGATGGGAAGACAACGGGGACAGAAAGTGAATACCCGGGTACCGCAGCATATCTGGACGTACAGTATGCATCCGTATCGGAGTCTGATATGCTTGATTTATATGTGCCGGAAAATGTAGAAAATGTGCCGGTTATTGTGATGATTCATGGTGGAGCATTTATGTTTGGTGATAAGCAGATGCCAATTGTAAAGCAGTGTATAGAACCGGCTTTGTCACATGGATATGCTTTTGCAACACTTAATTATCGCCTTTCAAAAGAAACTACATATCCGGGTGCGGTAGCAGATGTGAAAGCAGCCGTTCGTTTCTTAAAAGCGAATGCTGATATGTATGGAATTGATGCGGATAATATTTATATATGGGGTGAAAGCGCAGGTGCGTATCTTGCAAATATGACAGCAACAACTGCACATGTAGAGGAATTGAATGGAGATATTACTGATAATTCGGGATATGATTCCGATGTAAAGGGATTGATTTCTTTTTATGCGCCGGTTGATTGGTATCAGATGGATGCAGATTTTGAAACACTTGGCATAGCAGACACAGAGCGAAAAATGGGAATTACTGGAACTGACAGTTCGGCAGAAAGTAAATTCCTCGGACAGAATGTAATGGAGGATAAAGAAGTAACAGATGCAGCAAGTCCGTTAAGTTATATTGAAGGCATGAAACAGGAAACATTTTATGCAGTTATTTGGCATGGAAATGCGGATATCAATGTGCCATATTTGCAGTCAGAAAGATTGTATGATGCATTTTCTGAAAAATATGGAACGGAGAATGTAATACTTTCGGTTTTTGAAGGTGCAGTACATGAAGATGATGTATTTTATATGGCAGAGAATTTAGATAAGATTTTTTCATTTTTGGATTCTATTCCACGATAAGCAGGAAGGTGATTGTGTATGAATTTAGCAGAAAAACCATTTTATTTAGATAAAACACAGGAAAAATGGGTCTCTGATACTTTAAACGGAATGACAACGGAAGAAAAAATCGGACAGTTATTTTGTGTTTTAGGGGATGCATATCGGGAAGAACAGTTGTGTGAGTTAATTGAAACATATTATATAGGTGGTGTTCTGTTTCGACCGGATTTTGCGGAAGAAGTAAAAAAGAAATATAGCAAATTAGATAAATATGCAAAATATCCGTTGCTGAAAGCAGCAAATCTGGAAGAGGGCGGAGCAGGCGTACTGAGAGATGGAACTTATTTTGGTTCGCAGATGCAGGTGGCGGCTGCAGATGATTTGGCATGTACTGCTAATTTTGCAAAAGTTTGTGCATTAGAAGGAAAACAGGTTGGTATAAATTGGACATTTTCACCGGTTGTAGATATTGATATGAATTTTAGAAATCCAATTACAAATGTCAGAACTTTTGGCAGTGATGTAGAAACAGTCCGAAAGAATGCAAGTGTTTATGTAAGAGAATTACAGAGATTAGGTGTAGCGGCTTCCTGTAAACATTTTCCGGGAGATGGTGTAGATTATCGTGATCAGCATTTACATCCGAGCTATAATGATCTTTCTGCAAAAGAATGGTACGAGAGTTTTGGAAGTATTTATCAGTCCTTGATTGAAGAAGGTCTTATGAGTATTATGGTTGGTCACATTGTACAGCCAAACGTAATTCGGGATATCAATCCGGATGCAGGAGATGCTGCGGAATTGCCTGCTTCTTTAAGCAGAGAGATGCTGACAGGTGTGCTTCGGGAAAGATTTGGATTTGAAGGTGTAGTGATTACCGATGCAACGATTATGGGCGGTTATACGATGGCAATGGAACGAAAACGTGCGATACCCGCAAGTATTCAGGCAGGGTGTGATATGATTTGCTTTACAACTGATATTTTCGAGGATATTTCTTATATAAAAACAGGTCTTGAAACAGGTATTCTTACAACGGAACGTTTGGATGAAGCTGTAATGCGTATTCTTGCATTAAAAGCAAAGGTGGCACTTGCCACAGAAATACCGGAGAACGTTTCTGTTCCGGCAAAAGAATGGTGCAGGGAGTGCATTGAGAAGTCAATTACCTTAGTAAAGGATATCCAGTCACTTGTTCCGGTAAAAAAAGCGGATTATCCGAGAATTCGTCTTGCGGTAATTGGCAGTGATGAGATGACAGACGGAAGCATTCGGCTGGTGGCAGCAGAAACATTGAAAAAATATGGATTTGAAGTGGAAAATTATAATCCGTTTGAAGATGATCTGCACGGCAGCAGTAATTTACAACAAAATCAATTGACATTAATTCTGGCGAATTACCAGACAGCAAGTAATAATGTTACGGTTCGTATTGCGTGGTGCCCAAAGCATGCAATGGAAATTCCTCGTTTTGTAAACGAAGAAAAGACAGCATTTATTTCATTTGCAAATCCATATCATTTGCAGGATGTTCCACGTGTGCGTACATACATTAATGCTTATACAGCAACATCAGATAATGTGCGGATTGCAATTGAAAAATTATTGGGTCATGGAGAATTTACGGGTGTTAGTCCGGTGGACGCATTTTGTGGCTTAAGGGATACCGGATTATAGAAAGGTATACCATGTAAAAATCATATTGGAATGGGGATGAGTGTGAAAAATCATATTGATATGCTGATTTTTCACACGGCTATTTGTGCCGCAGACGTCACAAAGTAGCATTTGTCGCAGAGCTGAATCTGAAATTCAGCTCGCGTTTCCTCCGACGCAAAGCGTCTGCGGAATGGGGATTAACATGAACAACAGAACAGAAATACTGGATTTAAGAACGGCACTTAAGGTACTAAAAAACATACCTGGACAACTGATTGAGACAGATGTTTCGGTAGACCCCAAAGCAGAGTTATCGGGGGTTTACCGTTATATTGGTGCAGGTGGAACGGTTATGAGACCGACGCAGGTAGAGGGACCGACTATGGTTTTTCATGAGGTGAAAGGACATCCGGATGCAAGTGTTGTAATTGGATTACTGGCAAGCAGAGAGAGAGTAGCAACATTGCTTGGTTGTCCAAAAGAAGATTTGGGAAAATTATTATGTGAATGTGCAAAAGAACCGATTATGCCGGTTGTAATACAGGAGAAAGCTCCGTGTCAGGAAGTGGTACATTTGGCAACAGATGCTGATTTTGATTTATTTCAATTAATACCGGCACCGACAAATACACCGACGGATGCAGGACCTTATATTACAATGGGGATGTGTTACGCAACACATCCGGATACCGGACTTTCGGATGTAACGATTCATAGAATGTGTATTCAGTCAAAAGATGAACTGTCAATTTTTTTACAACCCGGAAGTCGCCATATCGGTGCAATGGCAGAACGTGCAACGGAATTAAATAGACCATTGCCAATCTCTATTTCCATTGGTGTAGATCCGGCAATCGAGATTGCTTCTTGTTTTGAGCCTCCGACGACACCATTAGGATTTAATGAATTATCAATTGCGGGTGCATTAAGACAACAACCGGTAAAGCTGACACGGTGTGTTTCTATCAATGAAAATGCTATTGCAAATGCAGAATATGTAATTGAAGGTGAAATTATTCCGGGAGTAAAGGTTGTAGAAGATCAGAATTCGAATACGGGCTATGCTATGCCGGAATTTCCGGGATATAGCGGAAAAGCTTCTTCTGAATGCTGGCTGATTAAGGTGAAAGCAGTTACCAGTAGAAAAAATCCGATTATGCAGACAGTAATTGGTCCGTCTGAGGAGCATGTGAATCTTGCGGGAATTCCAACAGAAGCCAGTATATATAACATGATTGAAAAAGCACTTCCGGGGAAGGTGACAAATGTATATGCGCATCCGGCCGGTGGCGGAAAATATATGGCAGTTTTACAATGTAAGAAAACAGTACATACGGATGAGGGAAAACAGCGTCAGGCGGCGTTACTTGCTTTTTCCGCCTTTCCGGAACTTAAGAATGTCATTCTGGTGGATGATGATGTAGATATTTTTGACAGTAGAGATGTATTATGGGCTATGAATACACGCTTTCAGGGAGATAAAGATATCATTACAATTCCCGGAGTGCGTTGCCATCCATTAGATCCGAGCTCTGATCCTGAATATGCGCCATCTATTTTAGACAGAGGAATCAGTTGTAAGACAATTTTTGATTGTACTGTACCGTTTCACTTAAAAGAACACTTTGTCCGCGCACAATTTATGGAAGTAGATTATAAAAAGTGGTTATAAAATGGAGGATGCAATGAAGATAAAAGCGGTAATTTTTGATTTGGATGGTGTTATCTGTTCTACTGATAACTACCATTATCAGGCGTGGAAGCAGATTGCAGATAAAGAAAATATTTACTTCGACAGAAAGATTAATGAACGGCTACTTGGAGTAAGCCGTATGGAAAGTTTAGAGATTATTTTGGAAGGAACGACGAAAAAATATGCGTCAGACGAAAAAGCCCGATTGGCGGAAGCGAAGAATGAAATCTATCGGGAATCGTTACAACAAATGTCAATGGCAGATTTATCAGAGGATGTGAGGTGTACTTTAAACGAACTTAGAAAAAGAAGTTTGAAATTAGCAATTGGTTCGTCCAGTAAAAATACAAAGGTTATACTGGAAAGATTGGGATTAAAGGATTTTTTTGATGCAATAAGTGATGGTACAAATATTACGAATTCTAAGCCGGATCCGGAAGTGTTTTTAAAGGCGGCAACAATGCTTGAACTCGTACCGGGAGAGTGTCTGGTAGTCGAAGATGCAATTGCAGGTGTACAGGCAGCAGTTGCGGGCGGCTTTTACTGCGCAGGAATCAGAAGTGCTGCGTCCTGTCATATGACAAATTATTCGCTTGGAAAATTATCAGATTTATTAAAGATTGTGGAATAAGAGGGAGAGCTTATGAAACACCGTTTGTTAATCGGAATGAGCGGTGCATCCGGTGCGCCGCTTGCAATAGAATTATTGGAACAACTAAAGAAAATACCTGAAATTGAAACGCATTTGATTATTACAAAAGGGGCAGAACTTACGATTGAACAAGAGACTGTGTTTACGCTTGAATCAGTTAGAAATATGGCGGATGTGTATTATGAAAATGATGCAATCGGAGCAAAACCGGCATCCGGAAGTTTTCGTATGGATGGCATGATTATCATACCGTGCTCTATGAAAACAGTAGCGGGAATTGTAAGCGGTTATAGTGATAATTTGCTTTTGCGCTCGGCAGACGTGATGCTTAAGGAGAGGCGTAAACTTGTATTAGTGGTCAGAGAATCGCCTTTTAGTACGGTTCATTTGCGTAATCTTTATGAATTAAGTCAGATGGGAGCAGTGATTATGCCTCCGATGCTTACCTATTACAATCATCCGGAGCATATTTCTGATTGTACAAGATATGCTGTGGAAAGAGTATTAAGACAGTTTGATATTTTTACGAATGAGTATGAGTGGGAAGGAATGTAATGTCATATCGGATTGAAAAAAAACTTTTTGTATTAGAAAAAAGTATTCATATCGCATGCTATAACACAGGAGATGGGATAAATGTGCTTATAGAAGGCGGAGATAAAGGTCATATAGGAGCAGTTGCTGTCATTGCACCGGAGATACCATTACAGATTATTACACTTCCGGGTCATAGGGAGGATGTTGTGTGCAGGAAATGGGCAGAGCAATTTTGGGCGCGTTTTCATGTGCCGGTAGTGGTAGAAGCGGGTGTTCATTTCGATAACATAGGAAAAGATGAAATTTCACAGATTTTAGAAAGTTTAGAAACGGTACTTTATCAAATAATAGAAGAGATGGAAAAGGAGGATGTTTGAAATGTTTGGTGAGATAACGATTATAAATAAAACAATGGAATTGTCCGATTGTAAAAATGCCTGGTTTTTTGATGAAAAATTTCGTTGTTGGTGTCTGGAAGATGTGTTATATACAGAAAAAGCTACAACACCTAAATTTCAGCGATTGAGTATTTTTGTACCGGAGGCATATATGTCTGCACCGGGTGAAATTGATAGAGAGGGAACAATGAATGGCTACACTGCTGAAACAGTACCGGTCATTTTTGAAAATAATTCTGCAGGTTATATGCAAATGCCGCATGTATGGCTGGAAGGTCCGCGCTGCTTTGCACATCAGTATTTAGAACGTGGATATGTCTATGTAACAGCAGGAAATCGAGGCAGAGAGTCGAAAGATGCAAAGGGAGATTTGTGTGGAAAATCACCAATTAATCTAGTGGATTTAAAAACAGCAATTCGTTTTTTGAGACATAATGCAAAGGTATTGCCGGGAGATTACAGCCGTATTATTTCGGTTGGCTGGAGTGCAGGCGGTGCAATGTCGACCTTACTTGCTGTAACCGGCAATAATGAGAATTACAATGCATTTTTAGAAGAAAATGGTGCATTTATGGAAGAGAGTGACGCAGTATATGCTTCACAAATTTATTGTCCGATTGTGGATTTAGAGCATGCGGATTTGGCTTATGAATGGATGTTTCATATGGATAAGGAGAATGAAGCTTCTCCAGCCGGTCCGGCAGGGGTGATGAGTTCCTTTCAGGAAGCGTTGTCTGAAAAATTGAAAGAAAAATATATTACATATTTTAATAGCTTAAAACTTGTTCATCCGGAAACAAAAGAGGAACTTTGTTTTGAAAAAGATGGAAGAAGCGGTAGTGCATATGATTATCTGATGCAGAAGCTGAATGAAGCGGTAACAATTTTTCTTAATAAATTGGAAATGGGAGAATTGGAAGAAGCATATTCTGCAAAGGATTATTTGTCAGGAAATTATGAGTATGAAAAAGAAGTGGCTATGGATGCAACAACAGATGATGAGAAACCACCTATGGGAGAAAAAATGGTCCCGCCTTCATTGGGAGATTTGGTTTCACGTCCACCAAAAGGCATGCCGTTTCATGACTTCAAACCACCTGTGATGATGACAGCAGGAACGGAAAAAAGCAGCTGGCTGACATGGGATGGGAAGAATGCTATTGTTTCGGACATTGACAGCTATGTACTAAATCATCGCAGAAGAATGAAGCCGTGTACTTCTTTTGATACGCTTGCGATGGATAGTGGTGAGAATTGCGTGTTTGGTACAAAAGAGGAACCTTACATGCATTTTGATACGGCAATTGCGGATGCAATCGAAGAATTAAAAGAGGAATTTCCGGAAGAGTACGAGAAATACTATGCTTCGTATGCAAAAGCAGAAGGTGATAAAGAATTGGAAAAGAGAATATATTTTATAAATCCATTTAACTTTATCGGTACAGAAGAAAAAAGTGCTCAAGCTTCTTATTATCGTATCCGAGTAGGCGCAAGGGATGCAGATACTTCATTATCTGTAAGTATGACATTGGCACTGAAACTCGCGCAGGCAGGTTTTCCTGTAGATTATCAGATGGTCTGGGATAAGCCACATTGTGAAGCGGATTACCCGGGAGAAGTATGTGATTGGATTGAAAAGATTTGTAAGTAAAATATGATAGCGTAATGCTGGAATAACCAAAAGCGATGTGCTACAATATAGGAATGTTGTAGCACATCGTTTTTGGCTTTTTGGGGAATACTGTTTCACAAAGAAGAACTGTAGTAATTATTATGTGTCTAAATAGAAAGCTAGTTAGGAGTATAAAAGAAAGCATGTACGATTGTATTATTATTGGTTCAAGCGTAGCTGGAATTTCAGCAGCAATTAATTTAAAAATCCGTAACAAGGATTTTTTACTCATCGGAAATAAAGACTTTAGTGCAAAAGTGCAGAAAGCAGAACTGATTCAGAACTATGTCGGAATGCCATCTTTATCCGGTTGTGAGTTGTCGGATGCACTGGATGCTCATTTGAAGGACATGGAGATAGAGATTACGGAGACAAGAGTAAATTCGATTGTCAGAATGGGAGAGCATTTCATGCTTTCAGCCGGAAGTGATATGTATGAGGCAAAGACGATTATTCTTGCTACCGGTGTGGAATTTTCTAAGAAAATAGAAGGTGAAGATGAGTTTTTGGGAAAAGGGGTCAGTTATTGTGCGACCTGCGACGGATTTTTCTATCGGGGGAAAACAATTGCAGTAGTAGGTTCTAGTAAAGAGGCAGAAAAGGAACTCTCTTATCTGGCGGATTTAGCCGGAAACGTCTATTATTTCCCGCTTTATAAATTGGAAGAGAACACATTATTGAAAGAAAATATTACAGTTGTACCGGCGCGTCCGGCAAAGCTTGCAGGAGAAGAACGTATTCAGACGATTACGGACAAGAATGGAAATACATGGCAGATTGACGGTGTGTTTTTCTTAAAGGATGCGCTGGCACCTTCTTCTTTGTTAAAAGGTCTGGAGGATGATGGGATGCATATTGTGGTCGACAGACAGATGCGGACGAATATTCCGGGTTGTTTTGCTTGTGGTGACTGCACCGGACGGCCGTATCAGTATATGAAGGCTGCAGGGGAAGGAAATATAGCCGCACACAGTGTAGTGGAGTTTTTATCTGCTTAATGTAGCAAATTAGGTTTACAATAAAAAATTAGAGTGATAAAATGATGTTAGTGTAAGAAATAGGAGGTGATAATCGTGAAAAGGCTGGAAGACAAACTTACTATAGAGCAGTTTAAGAAAGTAATTGATGTATTGCATCCATGTATGGACGATTATCTCTATATTTATGACATTAAAGATGATTATTATTGTATTTCTCCGAATGCAGTATTGAGATTTAAATTACCTGCAAGTGAATTTTCTGATGTAGTGGAAATGCATACGCATTTTACTTATCCGGATGATATTCAGGTGTTACAGGATGATTTGAATAAAATTATACGCAAGGAATCTACCACTCATAACCTGCAATATCGATGGCTTGATAAGCAGGGAAAAGCGGTATGGATTAACTGTCGGGGAAGTGTCCTTTATGATGAAGAGGGAAATCCGGAATATTTGGTAGGATGTATCAATGAAATCGGTCAAAAGCAGAAGGCAGATAATGTAAGCGGTCTGTTAGGTGAGACAAGCTTGAAGAGTGAATTTCAGAGATATGCAAGTGCTGAACTGAATGGTTTTGTTCTGCGTATCGGCATTGATAATTTTAAGGAAATTAATGAGAATAAAGGAACAGAATACGGTGACATGGTGTTGTGCCGGACTGCGGATTGTATTGAGTCTGTTATTTTCCCTGAGCAGAGTATTTACAGAATAGTGGCAGATGAGTTTGTTGTTATTGATTTTTCGGGAAGAACAGTAGAAGATGCGATTACAGTATATAATCGGATTCGAGAGAAAGTAAATGCTTTTATTGAGAGCAATGGTTATGAAGTTTTTTATACATTATCAGCCGGTATTTTGGATTTTGCTTCGGTGAAGCGGCGAGAATATTACAATGTCATGATGCTTGCAGAGTTTGCATTGAACGAAGCAAAGGAACGTGGGCGAAATCGTTATTATATTTATAAAAAAGAAGATTATCATGTTTTTTTACATAAACGCGAGTTACTGAAGAAAATTAGACATGCAGTCAATTGTGACTTTACTGGGTTTGAGGCATTTTTTCAACCAATAGTAGACTTGCGGGCAAAACGCTTATGTGGTGCAGAGACATTGTTACGCTTTAAAACGGAGGATGAAGGTTATATCCCACCATTTAAGATGATTCCTTTACTGGAAGAGAGTGGTTTAATTATTCCGGTTGGTAAATGGGTCTTAAATCAAGCAGCAAGAGTGTGTAATGAGCTTCGTAAAGAGATACCGGATTTTAAAGTGTCTGTGAATATTTCTTATGTGCAGGTGCTCAAAGGTGATGTGTTAAGCAGTATTTTAGAGGTACTGGAACGTTACAAAATGGATGCCGGTGCAATTATGATAGAGTTGACTGAGAGTGGTCTTTTGGAAGCAGATGAGAATTTTGTAACATTCTGTGAAGGTTTGAAGAAATACAATATTCCATTGGCTTTGGATGATTTTGGTACCGGTTACTCAAATTTCAGATATTTGACACAAATTTATCCCAATACCATTAAAATTGACCGTTCCTTTACGCTGAAAGCTTTGGATAGTGAGTACGATTATCGCTTATTACAGCATATGGTGGATATGACCCATAGTGTAGATTTGAAGCTTTGCATTGAAGGAGTGGAGACACAGGATGAATTGACCAAAATCTGTGGCATTCATCCGGATTATATACAGGGTTATTATTTTGGACAACCTTGTGATTATGAGACATTCAAACAAAAATATATAAAAAATGGGCTGTAAAACAGCCCATTTTTTATTTGATAAGGCCGTTAAACCACGAATAAGCAAAGATACCGATGATTGCAATTAAAATCAGGATGATGAGTACAAGAATTAAATTGATGTTAATAGCAGTACCTGCTTCATTATCGCTGTTCTTGTTACTTGAACGTTTCTTTTTGGAAGATTTTCCTTTGAATAAGTTATTTAGGTTGAGACTGTAGGATAAGCCGGTTCCGGGAATACTAAAGGTTGCTGTTTTACGTCCGCTTGAATTTAGTGAGACACGGGCACCTTTGACACCGCCGGAGATTCCTACACTTTTTTTGCCAATATTAAGTTTAAATCCTTTTCCAAGATTAATGCTTTTTCTAAAATTCAATCCCATAATTGATATTCCTTTCTCATAGGTATTTTTGTTTATTATACACAAACCGAAAGAGATTGTAAAACAATAAAATTTTGATACTATTTTAAAAAATACGCTATGATACTGTCTGAAAAAAAGATATAATCTATATATGAGAAAGTAACAGGAACAATAAATAGAAATGATGGAAAATACAATAGCAGGAGGATACAAGATGTCAGAACATAAACTTGGCCTTCCATTGCCGGAACTTGCCAATTACTGTAGAAAAGCAGCGGGAGAAGGGGCGGTATTACTTAAGAATGAGAATCAGACCCTTCCGCTAAGAAATGGAGAGTGCATTTCTATATTTGGCAGATGCCAGATTGAATATTACAGAAGCGGAACCGGTTCTGGCGGTGCAGTGAATGTCCCTTATGTAAAAAACATTTTGGAGGAACTGCGTCAGTCAGAAAGGGTTAGCGTGAATGAAACATTAGCGAGAAGGTATGAATCGTGGCTCTTGGAGAATCCGTTTGATAATGGCGGCGGAGGCTGGGCGTGTGAACCGTGGTTCCAAAAGGAAATGCTGATTACGGCTGAAATTGCGCGGGAGGCTTCGGAAGTCTCTGATACGGCGTTGTTTGTGATTGGTCGTACTGCCGGGGAAGATAAGGATAATCTGGCGTTGCCGGGCAGTTATTATCTGACGGAGGAAGAATTAAATAATTTAGAAACGGTAGCAGCATTTTTTTCAAAAGTAGTAGTATTACTAAATGTATCCAATCTGATAGATATGAGTTGGATGGACTTGCCGAAAATTAAAGAGGCGGTAAAATCAGTGCTTTATATCTGGCAGGGCGGTATGGAAGGCGGCGCGGCAGTTTGCGACATAATAACAGGTGTAGTTTCTCCGAGCGGTAAATTGGCAGATACGATTGCCTATAATTTAGAGGATTATCCGGCTACAGCGAATTTTGGTAATAAAATAGATAATATTTATCAGGAAGATATTTATGTCGGATACCGTTACTTTGAGACATTTTGTCCGGAAAAAGTCCGCTATGAATTTGGTCATGGACTTTCCTATACGGAGTTTCAGATACGGACATTGGAAGCAAAAGTTGTGGGGGCTGGTACGGATGCCGTAATTTCAATGGATGTTTCCGTAAGCAATATAGGAGCATATGCCGGAAAAGAAGTGGTGCAGATTTATGTAGGAGCACCACAGGGGATGCTGGGAAAACCGGCAAAAGTACTGGCAGATTTCAAAAAGACAACGGAGCTTCTGCCGGGTACTTCGGAGGTATTGCATTTTGAAGTTCCTGTCAGAACGTTTGCATCTTATGATGACAGCGGTGTTACGGGTCATAAATCCTGTTATGTATTGGAAGCAGGAGTTTATCAGATATATGTGGGAACAAGTGTAAGACAAGTGCAACAAGTCCAAATAAATAAGAATGCCGGCTATGAAATCCCGGAATTACTGGTAGTAGAAGAACTGCAGGAGATACTTGCGCCGAAAAAAAGTTTTAAGCGTATGAAACCGGGAATCTTGAAGTTAGATGGAACCTATGAACTGATATATGAGGCATCTCCGGTTGGTACAACAGATATGGCAAAACGTATCGCAGAGAATTTGCCGGAGGAATTGCAGATAACAGGAGACAGGGGAATACGTTTGCAGGATGTTGCAGAAGGAAAGTCATCTTTAGAAATGTTTGTGGCGCAATTATCACTCGAAGAATTGGCGACCATTGTGCGTGCAGAGGGGATGAGCAGTCCGAAAGTTACACCGGGAACGGCGTCGGCTTTTGGCGGTGTAGGAGATAATCTTTATTCTTATGGTATTCCTGTGGCATGTTGTGCAGACGGTCCATCCGGAATCCGCATGGAAAGCGGTTTGTTGGCAACGCAGCTTCCAATCGGAACATTGCTGGCATGTAGTTTTAATATTCCGATGATGAAGGAATTATATGTTTTAGAAGGAAAAGAATTACTTTCCAATGAAATCGATACGTTGCTCGGACCGGGAATGAATTTGCACCGCCATCCATTGAACGGACGCAATTTTGAGTATTTCAGTGAAGATCCGCTTGTAACAGGCCGGTTTGCTGCAGCCGCAGTTTCCGGCATCGAACAGGGCGGTTCCTGCGCTACCATTAAGCACTTTGCAGCGAATAATCAAGAAACGGCAAGATTTGATGTAAACAGTATTGTTTCTGAACGTGCACTTAGAGAGTTATATTTAAAAGGTTTCGAAATTGCGGTAAAAGAAGGCGGTGCCCGTTCGCTTATGACTTCCTATAATCCGATTAATGGTCATTGGACAGCTTCTAATTATGATTTGAATACTACGCTTCTTCGGAAAGAATGGGGCTATCAGGGCATGGTTATGACCGATTGGTGGGCAAAAATGAACGATTGCGTAACCGGTGGCCGGGCAGAATGTAATAATATGGCGTATATGGTGCGTGCTCAAAATGATGTTTATATGGTAATTAATAATAACGGTGCAGAAATTAATTCGAATAACGATGACATAGAAAAAGCAATAGAAGAGGGTTATTTGACCATTGCAGAGTTACAGCGCAGCGCGATAAATATTTTGCGCTTCATTTTGGCAGCACCGGTAATGAAGCGACCATTGAGACCTTTAAATCCGATTTCTGAATATATGAGTATTCAGAGTATTACGGATGATGTTAAAAAATATTCTTTGGCGAAGAGGCAGGAAGTACAGATTGGCACTGAGAAGAAGGTAGGAATTCAAGTGGAAAAGGCAGGTATTTATAATGTAATCATCAAAATGATGTCGCCGATGACAAACTTGTCTCAGAGCAGTACGAATACTTTTTTGAATGGAGAGCATTTTGCAACAATTCAGACTTGTGGAACAGATGGTAAATGGATTACAGAAAAGATGATGCGTGCGTCATTACAAGCAGGTTATTATATTTTAGAATTAGAAGTAGTGAAGCCGGGAATTGAGATTGCATATCTGGCTTTTGAACAGGTGTAAAGAGAAGTGTGGACAAAGAATCCGCGCTACGATTCGATTCTTGTTCACGAGGTACGCATCCTTGCGGAGCATTTTTATTCGATGGGACACAATTCCTATCGAATAAAAATGCTATTTTTGTGCAAATTTTTTTAATGCGTTGTAGGATTCTGCACTTAAAACATGTTCTAATTTACAGGCATCTTCGGATGCGATGTCTTCCGGAACGCCCAGACGGATTAACCAGGAAGAGAGTACTTCATGACGTTCATAAATCATTTCAGCAATCTCTTTACCTGAATCAGTCAGATATATATAGCCGGCATCGGTTACTGTAATGTGGTTCTTTTCTCGCAAATGCTTCATTGCGATACTGACACTTGATTTCTTATAACCAAGTTCATTTGCTATGTCCACAGAACGTACAACGGGAAGCTCTTTCCCTAATCTATATATTGTTTCTAAATAATTTTCAGCAGATTCATTTGTTGCCATAATAATCACCCCAAAATAAAAATTCTCTATTATCTAGTGTAGCATAGATAACTATAATTTTCAAATATTTCAAAAAAATGCTTTTTTATAGAAAAAGGTATTGACATATAACTTAAGTTAGGTTAAACTAACTACATAAAGAATAAACATTCTTACGGATTACCGTTATAGTCCGATAAGAATCAATCCTTAAGTATTATATATTTTAGAAATCATTTAACTCCAGAAACTGCCGCGCATAATAGTCTTAGACGTATTATGCCGGCAGTTTTGCATATATAATAATAAACAGCAAAAGATAGGAGAGCATTATGACAATTGAAATGTTTCAGGAAATTTTAATTCCGTTTGTAGGAACTACGTTAGGGGCAGGATGTGTTTTTTTCGTAAAAGGAAAATTAAATATGCATCTTCAGAGAATTTTACAGGTTTTGCGGCGGGTGCTATGATTTATGTAGTAGAGGAGGAACTTATTCCTGAAATGTCAGAAGGGGAACATTCACATCTTGGAACGTTTATGTTTATGCTTGGATTTTCTGTAATGATGGCAATGGATGTAGTGATGGGATAGTTTGAAAAAAAGATTGACATATATGTTTATAGTGATATAATAAAGTTAAACATATGAACAATTATTCATATGAAGAAAAAAACATGTATGGACTTAGCGTTCAGGAAGGATGGAAAACATGAAAAAAACTTATAAAATCGATGTGGATTGTGCAAATTGTGCTAACAAAATGGAAGAAGCAACGAAGAAGACAGCAGGCGTAAAAGACGCAACGGTGAATTTCATGGCTTTAAAATTAATTGTTGAATTTGAAGATGGTGCAGATATAGATACTGTTATGAAAGAAGTAGTTAAAAACTGTAAAATCGTCGAAGACGATTGTGAAATCTATTTGTAGTTCATTGTAGAGAAGTACTGTTATGGCAGTATGGAGGTGTATATGACAAAGAAACAGAAAAAAGTGTTGTATCGTATTGTTATTGCAACAGTACTGTTGATTACATTTGGATTCCTGCCGGTAGAGGGTATCCTTAGATTTGCATTATATATGATACCATATTTGATTATCGGTTACGATATTCTGCGAAAAGCATGGAAGGGTATTTTAAACAGGCAGATATTTGATGAAAATTTTTTGATGGCGACAGCTACTGTAGGTGCTATGATAATCGGTATTATTGGAGATGGAGATTATACAGAGGCAATCGCGGTTATGCTTTTTTATCAGATTGGTGAGTTATTTCAGAGCTATGCCGTCGGTAAGAGCAGGAAGAATATTAGTGAACTGATGGATATCAGACCGGATTATGCGAATATTGAGAGGGATGGTGCAATACAACAGGTAGAACCGGACGAGGTAGCAATCGGCAGTGTGATTCTCGTAAAACCGGGAGAGAAAGTACCGCTTGATGGTATTGTAATAGAAGGAATTTCCAACTTGAATACAAGTGCATTGACCGGCGAGAGTGTACCGCGAGATGTGCAGACAGGTGATGAAATTATTAGCGGTTGCATTAATATGACGGGTGTGCTCCGCATTCAGACAACTAAGGAATTCGGTGAATCTACCGTATCAAAGATTTTGGATTTGGTGGAGAATGCAAGCTCACGGAAATCAAAATCGGAGAATTTTATTTCTAAATTTGCAAAATACTATACACCAATTGTATGCTATAGTGCGCTTGTGCTGGCAATTTTTCCGCCTATAGTAAGTCTTTTTATGCAAATGCCGCCAAATTGGGGGGAATGGCTTTATCGTGCATTGTCTTTTCTTGTAACAAGCTGTCCGTGTGCTTTGGTAATTAGCATTCCGCTTAGTTTCTTTGGTGGAATAGGGGGCGCAAGTAAAGATGGTATTTTGATAAAGGGGTCAAATTATATCGAAACCCTTTCAGCTGCAAAATACGTAGTTTTTGATAAGACCGGTACAGTAACACAAGGTGTGTTTGAAGTGACCGAGATTATCCCAAATCAGATGACGAAAGAAGAATTACTTGAGTATGCTGTTTTGGCAGAAAGTTATTCTACACATCCAATCAGTAAAAGTCTAAAAAATGCGTATGGAAAAAAAGTGGATTTATCAATGGTTTCCGATGTACAAGAAATTAGTGGAAACGGTGTAACTGCGAATGTAACGGGAAAAAATGTAGCAGTTGGTAATGAGAAACTGATGAAGGGTCTGAATGTGTCATTTTCAGAGAATGATTCGGTAGGAACGCAGGTGTATGTGGCAATTGATGGTGTTTTTGCAGGAAGCATTGTAATTGCGGACAAAATAAAACCAAGTGCGAAAGCTGCAATGGAAGAATTAAAGAAAGCCGGTATTAAAAAACTGGTTATGCTTACCGGTGATGCGGAAAATGTAGCTGAATATGTGGCGGCAGAGCTTGGGATTGATGAAGTTTATAGTGAACTCCTTCCGGCAGATAAAGTGGCGAAAGTCGAAGCTATTTTTGCTAAAAAAGATGAGAAAGAGAAACTTGTGTTTGTTGGAGATGGTGTCAACGATGCACCGGTATTATCCAGAGCAGACGTGGGGATTGCAATGGGAGCAATCGGAAGCGATGCAGCTATTGAAGCCGCAGATGTTGTTTTGATGGATGATGACCCGGTCAAGATTGCAAAGGCAATGAAGCATTCTAAAAAATGTATGCGCATTGTATACCAAAATATTTATTTTGCAATTGGAATTAAGGTGTTATGTCTGCTTTTAGTTGCAGTCGGATATGCAAATATGTGGCTTGCTATTTTTGCAGATGTGGGTGTTATGGTACTTGCTGTTATGAATGCAACCAGAACCCTTGGCATTTTTACAACAACTAAGTCATGACACGTGTGGCTATATTTTGGAAGAGGAAGTAATTATGATTGAAAAATCTGTTGAAAATTGTGAAGGAGAAGAGATTCACGAGGAATTATTAAGTATTGTACGAGAGAAGATGCCGGAGGAGACAGAATTATATGATTTAGCAGAATTGTTCAAGGTATTCGGTGATTCCACACGCATTCGCATATTGTTTGTTTTATTTGAAACGGAAGTGTGTGTATGTGATTTGGCACAGGCATTAAATATGACCCAATCGGCCATTTCTCATCAGTTAAAAATATTAAAACAGAATAAATTAGTAAAAAGCCGCAGAGAAGGAAAATCAATTTTTTATTCGCTGGCGGACGACCATGTCAGAACGATTATTGCACAGGGAAGAGAGCATATCGAAGAAGAAGGATAGGCGTAATTTAACTTGCATTTACTCGACCGAGAAGTTATTATATTATTGGTTAGTTATACAAATGTATGATTTATTGGGAGGTAATGAAAGGTGAATATTACCGCATATAAATTGAATGAAGGTGAATTTCAGTTATATTACGGAAAAGCCTCTATAAGGGAAGGGTATTACATTGTAAATGCAGATGAGAGGTTCTATCATTTAATTGGTTCAAAAAGCGGATTTCCAATTCCGGAATTATTGCATCCTGATGATGTGGAAGATTTTTTTGTGGCGGCATCCAAGCTGGATGAGGAGCCACAGTGTTTGATTGGCAGGCTATTGACGAATGATAATACATATCGTTATGTTTATATGAAAATGAGTTATAATGGCAAGGTGCTGAAAGGATTTCGTTCTTTTGATATTGAAGTATGTGACATTATGACGATTACGGAACGGTATAAACTTTGTTCCGACAGAATTGAGAAGTATCGTAAACTGATGTCATTACACGATGGTATCTTTTTCGAATACAGTTATAGCGATGATGTTTTGCAAATATATGAATATGTCAACGGACAAAGCCGAAGAATGTTTTGTAAAAATCTGACAGAAACAATTGAGATGGTAAAAGCGGCTGAACATTTTACCGAAAAGCAGAAAGACGAATTTTTTACTTTGGCAAGGATGATACAGAAGAAAGTTGATTGTTTTAAAATATCTATGGATGCCAAAGTTTTAATGGAACATTTGCAGGACATTCGTATAGAATGTAAGTGTTCTGTTATCTATAAAGAAGACATGCATTACAAATTGGTTGGTCTGGTACATTATATCGGAGATAAGCAGCCGAAGAAGACCTATTACATGTCCGAATATGCCAATGATGCGGCGACAGGTCTTTTAAATAAACGTGCAATCAATGAATATGCTGAGGAGTGTATCAAAAATGCCACAAAAAGTGGTTATTTGGTATTGATTGATATCGATGATTTTAAACAGATAAATGACCGGTTTGGTCATATGTTTGGTGATGAAGTAATTGCTACTACTGCAGAGATTTTACGTAGTGTTACCCAAAGTCGAGGCCGTGCAGGGCGTTTTGGCGGTGATGAATTTATGCTTGTGCTGGAGGAAGTTCCGTCAGAAGAAGATTTGCGTAGAATCATGAAAGTAATAGATAAACATGCAAAATGGGCTTTTTATGAAAAGGAAGGATTTAATATTTCTTATTCGATTGGAATTTCTAAGTTTCCGGATAATGGTACAAGTCTGGAAGAACTTTTTAAAAAAGCGGATAAATGCCTTTATATTGCAAAAGATAAAGGAAAGAACCGTTATGTTATTTATAGGGAACATTTGCATGGTTACTTTGATAAGAGCGATGAATCGCATCACAGTATCGGTTTAAAGGCTACGATAAGTGATGCGGATAAATACTTGTTGCTGGCGTCATTGATTTTAAAATTACATCGCGAGGGGAAGGATGCATTTGATTATGTTATGAATTATATGCAGACTTACTTTGATATTGATGGCATTGCTATTTATACAGGGGAAGATATGAGACGAGTGAAAAGCCGTGGTGATTATGTGAATCCTATTGCAAATTTGAGTTTCATTTTTGAACCGGGGTATCAGGAGCTGTTTGATATTAACGGCTGTTATGTGGAAAGTAATTTACAGCATCTTGCCGGGAAATCTCCTTTAGCTTATGAGTTGAATACAAAGCAGGAGTCTTCTAAATTTATGCAGCATATGGTGTTGCGTGATGGGAAGCCGGTAGCGGTCGTATCGTTTGATTTCTTTAATCGTATGCCGAAGTTCGGTACAACAGACCATGGAATGATGCAGACAATAGGAAAATTATTAGCAGAGATTGTAGTAGAAAGTTTTTAAAGAAAAGCCGGCATCTTAAAAAGAGCCGGTTTTTTAATTCATAGGAAAGAGTTTGTTCAGAAGAAAACACTTCGTGAAGATTTTAAATGGGAAAGGATAATAAAATGCAGCAATATAATGTAACAGGTATGAGCTGTGCGGCATGCAGTGCCAGAGTAGAAAAAGCAGTAAATGGTGTAGAAGGAGTGACATCCTGTTCGGTCAGTTTGCTGACGAATTCTATGGGAGTAGAAGGAAATGTAAGTGAGGAAGCTGTGATTAAGGCAGTAGAGGAAGCCGGTTACGGTGCTTCGGTAAAAGGAAGCGGAAAAACAGCCGGAGCCGGAAGCAATGGTTTGTCAGGTGCCGCCACTGAAGATATGCTAAAGGACAGAGAAACCCCGGTTTTAAAAAGAAGACTTTTTGCATCCTTGGGATTTCTGCTTGTGTTAATGTATGTGTCAATGGGGCATATGATGTGGAACTGGCCATTGCCGGAGAAACTGGAACAGAATCCGATTGCAATCGGACTGGTACAGCTTCTGCTGGCTGTGATAGTGATGGTAATTAATCAAAAGTTTTTTGTCAGTGGTTTTAAGAGCCTGTGGCATAAAGCACCGAATATGGATACTCTTGTAGCACTTGGTTCGGGTGCGTCTTTTGTATGGAGTGTATATGCACTTTTTGCAATGACAGATGCACAGGTAAGCGGTGATATGGCGGGTGTGCATACGTATATGCATGAGTTTTATTTTGAATCGGCGGCTATGATTCTGACACTGATTACAGTTGGTAAAATGTTAGAAGCGCGTTCGAAAGGGAAAACGACGGATGCGTTAAAGGGCTTGATGAAGCTTGCGCCAAAGACAGCCGTTTTGCTTATGGATGGTGTTGAGACGGAAGTGCCGATTGAACAGGTGGCAAAGGATGATATTTTTATCGTAAGACCGGGTGAAAATGTTCCGGTGGATGGTGTGGTTGTGGAAGGCCACAGTGCGGTAAATGAGGCGGCGTTAACCGGTGAAAGTATTCCAGTTGACAAAGAATGTGGTTCACAGGTTTCGGCGGCAACGGTGAATCAGTCGGGATATTTGAAATGTCGTGCAACGAGAGTAGGAGAAGATACGACACTTTCACAGATTATTCAGATGGTAAGTGATGCGGCTGCAACGAAAGCACCGATTGCGAAAATTGCAGACCGTGTTTCGGGTGTGTTTGTGCCTACTGTTATTACGATTGCAATAGTTACTATTTTTGTGTGGCTGCTTTGCGGAGAGAGTGTCGGCTTTGCATTGGCAAGAGGAATATCGGTACTGGTAATCAGTTGTCCGTGTGCACTTGGTCTTGCAACTCCGGTTGCGATTATGGTCGGCAACGGTGTTGGTGCAAAGAGCGGTATTATGTTTAAAACGGCAGTGTCTCTGGAAGAAACCGGAAAAGTAGATATTGTGGCACTTGATAAGACCGGAACGATTACGGCGGGTGAACCGAAGGTAACAGACATAGTTCCGTCTGACGGAATTGGCGAACAGGAATTACTATCTTACGCAGCTGCGTTGGAGCAAAAGAGTGAACATCCGTTAGCCAAAGCAATTTTGGAGTATGCGTCAGTGCATACAGCAGAAGCAATGCAGGTAAATGATTTTGAGGCATTACCGGGGAACGGATTAACGGCACGGATAAATGGAGAACAGGTCATTGGCGGACATCTTGCATTTTTGCAGGAAAGTGTTGCAATAAATGACAGTGTGAAAAATGCGGCGGAGCAGTTGGCGGCCGCAGGCAAAACACCATTATTCTTTGCAAAAGGGCAGACTTATCTCGGAATGATTGCAGTGGCAGATGTCATGAAAACGGACAGCCCGCAGGCGGTGAAAGAATTACAGAACATGGGAATCCGTGTTGTTATGCTGACCGGCGATAACGAGCGCACGGCAAGGGCAATCGGCGCAGAAGCAGGAGTGGACGAAGTGATTGCAGGTGTTCTTCCTGATGGAAAGGAAGCGGTTATCCGTTCCCTTCAGAAGCAGGGAAAGGTTGCAATGGTCGGCGATGGTATCAATGATGCACCGGCACTTACAAGGGCAGATATGGGTATTGCTATTGGTGCAGGTACCGATATTGCTATTGATGCGGCAGATGTCGTACTGATGAAGAGCCGTTTAAGCGATGTACCGGCTGCAATCCGTTTAAGCCGGGCAACCTTGCGTAACATTCATCAGAATTTATTCTGGGCATTTTTCTATAACATGCTTGGAATACCACTTGCGGCAGGTGTTTTTATTCCGTTATTACAATGGAAATTAAATCCGATGTTTGGTGCGGCTGCGATGAGTT
>CAYMTX010000009.1:0-28481 GCA_964393475.1 uncultured Roseburia sp.
CACGGTTAATTTTATAACCTGAAGATAATTTCTCTGAAGATTTTGCCTGCTGACCAGTTGTGATACCTAACTGTCTGTTTGCATTCATAGCTGTAAGATTGTGCTGTACTACCATTGACATAAATTTTTCCTCCTTGAATTAAGTTGCAGCTTCCTTGCTGCAATAGATTTGTTATACTGACTTCGTTCCGTTCGGCCGTACGCTCCTTTCAGAACTTTGTCATAAGTAGCTTTCTTGCTTACTTGTAATATATATCGGTTGATTTCTTCGATACTTTATACTTTTTTATATTTTTTTGAAGTTTTTTAATTCATACCAAAAATTTCTTGTATTTTTCTATTTCCAATATTACTCTACATAGTTTTCGGCTTCCTGTTCCGTTAGTTCAAACTCCTCCTGTAAAGCAAGCATAAGCCCCTCTTTGCTCTGTTGTATTTTTTGATAAGCTTTTATTATTCCTCGGATTCCGATTCGTTTTCCTTCTTCTCTTCCTTCTTCATAGGATAATTCTTTTTCATATTCGATATGTTCCTGTTCGTTATATTCTGTCAGAAGCATTGAACGCACCTCCCCGCGGTTGTTGCGCAATATCTGCTCAAGGATTCCCTCGTCGATGCACTCGTCTGTCGCTCGGTCAATTGCTTGCTCCGCTGTGAATCCGTCTTTGATATATTTCCTGACAAGTGCTACATATTTCGCATATTCCTTAAGCTTTTTGCATTTTTCCATGATATCTTTATTATAACCCAAATTGATATTTAAAACAATCGCTTTACACTCCAATGCTGCATTTTCTTTTTTACTCCAACTTGGAAATGCATCACTTAATTTCAGTTCCATCCGCTCCGGTTCCGTCTTTGTTCCATTATAAAATACGACAAACTGCGGATATGGCAGCTTTATCAGTCTGCTTCCGAACATCTTTTTATCGTCTCCCACCAGTTTCTGGTATAACCTTCCGAAATACAACATCCCACGCAGTGGCAGATTCGGATTGAACGTGCTCTGATGTTCATAGAGATTCAATACATCATACAGCAGTAGCGATATGTCATTTTTCATGCCCATATACACGACATCCTCCAGTGTATTCACCTCAATGTCCTCCGAATTATCGTAATTTGTTCCATTAATGGCATTATACAAATCCAACAAATCCTTTTTGTCCGCAAATACGATTTTAAACAGTCGGTCCTTATACTGACGGTTTATGGTTGTGTTTTCTTCTGCCTTTTTTTGTCTGCTCATAGGCAAAATCCTCCTTCGTTTATGAAATTTTAAAAAATAGAATGTTCTGGCGAATGCCAGACTGCTGCATCATGCAGCATAGATATTGTTTGAACTGCATCTGAATCAAAATGTTATACAAAATGACACGTCCAGATACATTAGACTCTATACTGTAAAATATACTCCTACTTTAATCAATATGCAATCCTTTAAAATAAATATTTAAAAAAAGAAGCTGTCCCTTGTCGTTTAACCGGGATAAACAGCTTCTCTATCATACTTAACCTATTTATACATTTTTCTTTACGCCTTCTTGGGTCGCAAGCACCATAACCTCTTTCCATGTATCTCGCATAGTCCGAAGATGTTTTAACACCTCTTGCAATATTTCTGTATCTTTTTTAATATTTGCTTCCAGCAACCGCTCTGAAAGATACACATACACATTATCAAAATCCTTCGATACTTCATATTTAGGATTTAAAGTTGAACGAAACTCATTAATAATATTTTGCACCTTTCTGATATTATTGTGAGCTTTTTCGATATCCTTCTGCTCAATACCAACAATGGCAATATTACAGAATTTAATCGCTCCATCATATAGCATCAATGTTAATTCAGCCGGTGATGCAGTCAAAACCTTATTATTTGCATAAGCATTGTAGCCCTGCTGTGCAATCATAAAAACCTCCCGTATACTCTTGTTTTCTTTATTTATAACTATCAGAGCCAATGCAATCTTCTGCAAATGGCTCTGAACTGTTTGCTTTATTCTTTTGTATTTAACCAAACAAGCCGCTCATGGATGACGATTGACTATTCAACTTCGACAAGGCGGTCTCCATCTCAGAGAACTTCTTGTAATAATATTCTTCCTGTGACTCCAGACGTTCCTGCCACTTGGTAATCAAGGAGGTATAATCACTATATTCAGATGCCATTTCCTTATCATTATATACAGTATAGGCACTGCTTAATGTAGTAGTCTTCATCTTCTTGTCCAAATTTGAATAAAGTTCCGTCGATAACTGCTTCATAAAGTCTATGACAGCATCTGGGTCTTCATTCAATGCAGCCAGCAGCTTATCCTCGTTACCGGATGTATTGACATCATCCTCATCTCCGTCAATATGGAATGCATTATGTTCATTCTTTGGCGCATTCAAGTAACCTAACGTTTGGATACCAAATGTCGACAAACTACATGTCTTACCATTTACCTGATAGGTTTTAGACATCGCACTGGTCATCGTCGAAATAATGCCGGATAATGTATCGTCTCTACGAAGCAACGATTCTTTAATCTTAGCTTCCCACTTTTCCACTTCTGTATCTGACATCTGATCTTTCTCATCATCAGTCAATGGGTCATACCCTTTTGCAGAATCGGCATTGTAAAGTTTTGTCATCTCATTAACAATGGAATTGTACTGGGTAAGAAAATCCTTAATTTTATCATATATTCCTTGTGTATCCGTATCAACAGATACAGTAAATGCACTGGCTCCTGTCTTATCATATTTCTCACCTGTCACGCCTGTCGCTTGAATAGAAAGACCATTTACTGTCACTGTATTCGTATCACCCTCAAATTTAGCACCATTCACATAAATAACAGAACCTTGACCTTTGATTCTTTCCACTCCGGTTACACCATCTTCAGACACCACATTTTCATTAATTCCAAGTGCATTCAATAAGTCTTCTCCATTATCACCTGCAGCAATCGCGAAATCATTCTCCGCACCGGTTTCCTTGGCGCTAATAAAAAATCTCTTATTCTTTGCATCAAAGCTTGCATTCACGCCTGCTTCTTTGAGTTGCGCCACTACATCATTTATAGTACTGGTGGACGATAGTTTAATCTCTGTCTCCTTACCATTAACTGTCACCTTAAAGCTTGACGCTCCACTCTTATAGCCCAGTTCACTTAATGTCGTAGCTGTGCTTTCAGCTTTATCCAATCTCGCACCGGTCAAATATCCCGCTTTGGCAAGTTGTGTCACCTGCACAGAATATGTACCATTTGAAACATTTCCGCCCGCTGTTACAGTCGCTTTTGTAGCATCTGACACATTCGTCTTTCTCACATTGTAAGCAGAACTGTATTTGAGATTACCCACACTTTTATAAAAACTATAAACCTTCGTATTCAGTTCTTTCCATGCATCCTGTTTCCAAGACAGCTTAGTCTGTGCCTTCTGGTACTTCTGTGTCTTGTAATTATAACTGGATACCAATGCGGAAATAATGGACTCTGTATCCAATCCGGAGTTAAGTCCTGTTATTCGAATAGGCATATAATCACCCTACCTTTCTCTAGCGTTTCTCGTCTACCATGAGTCCTGCCATCTCCCAGACTTTAGCAATCATATCTAAAGTCTTCTCCGGTGGAAACTCTTTGATAACTTCTTTACTTTCTTTATCAATAATCTTAATTGTAATACGGTTCGTATCTTCGTGTACCCCAAATACTGCTGCAGAATTGTTAGCTTTCTTATTAATCTCTTCTACAGCTCTTTTGAGCTGTTCATTCGTCGGCATCTGCTGGCTATAACCTGCACTGCCATTATTACCGCCGCCTTCTGCATCTGTACCTTTTGTAGAAATCTCCACTGTCTTCTGTGCAATTGTATCCGATGCTGTTACATTTGACGCACTCTCTACTCTTGGTGCACTTTCTGTTCTTGCGACGGATGATGACGCACTTCCCTGAAACGACATCCCTGCTCCCTTAATAGCTTCTATTGCCATCTTCATACACCTCCATGTGTTTTTTTGTTTTTGGATTCTATTCCAAAAGTTGACCTATTAATACTCTTAGCAATTATATCGGAAGGTCTTACCAAAAAATTTAGTGTTTATTAAAAAAAACTACTTTAATTCTTACCTTAAAAATCAAAAACCTTTGCATCCCGCATTCATATACTCCAGCACTTTCCTATACTCCAGCTTTCCGCCAAACAAATCCAGTGCACTTCCAATGGTCACATTTACCCGGTTCTGCCCCAGCACCTTAAGTTGCTCCATATCCTCAAAACTTCCAACACCGCCGGCATAAGTCACAGGAATTTCACCCCACTCACCAAGCATCTTAACCAACTCTGTTTCAATACCATTTGCCTTGCCTTCTACGTCCACTGCGTGAATTAAAAACTCATCACAATAATCTTTCAACCTATTTAATAAGGAAAAAGTCACTTTTTCTTCCGAGAATTTCTGCCAGCGGTCTGTCATAATATAATACGAATCACCACATTTACGACAGCTTAAATCCAACACAAGCTGTTCTTTTCCCACAGTCTGTACCAACCTATTCAACCGCCCGTAGTCAATCTGACCATTCCGAAATACATAAGATGTCACAATTACATGGCTTGCCCCTGCTTCAAGGAACTCCACCGCGTTTAAATCTGAAATGCCACCGCCAACCTGCAAACCTCCCGGATATGCCCTTAGCGCATCCAGCGCTTGTTTTTTAGTTGCCTCATAATACGCACTTTCCTTCGCATTCAGTATAATGATATGACCACCTAAAATCCCTGCTTCCTTATACATATTCGCATAAAAAGGAGCATCCTGCTCCGACACAAAATTCTCCTGTGCCTGATTATACGCATCCTTTAAACTGCCACCTACGATTTGTTTCACTTTTCCATTATGTATATCGATACACGGTCGAAACTCCACTTTTTCTCCACCTTCCTGCACAAATGATTTCCTTATATATTTATCTTTTTATAATTATGCCGGCAAATGCACCGCATCACGTTACTATAATAAAGCATATCACACTTATAAACGAAAGTGAATTCCTTTATTTATAAGTTTTGCTTATTGCATTTATATTTTTTATTTCAGTTCACAGCTAGGTCATTGACATCATAATTGTTTTTTGCTATGATACCAAAAATATACATGATGGGGTCGTTTATCATCTTATTATGAACCCCCCATTATATAATTACATTAATTTAATAACGAGAAAGCGAGGACTAAGAAAAATGGGAAGAATTATTGGTGAAAGCATTACTTTTGACGACGTACTTTTAGTGCCGCAGTATTCAGAAGTAACTCCGAACATGGTGGATTTAACAACTCACCTTACCCAAAAAATCGTATTAAACATTCCGATGATGAGCGCCGCCATGGACACTGTTACAGAACATAGAATGGCAATCGCTATGGCCAGACAAGGTGGTATCGGTATCATCCACAAAAATATGTCAATCCAGGAACAAGCTGAAGAGGTAGACAAAGTAAAACGTTCTGAGAACGGTGTTATTACAGACCCATTTTTCCTTTCTCCAAATCATACATTGCAGGACGCTGAAGACCTGATGCAGAAATTCCGCATCTCAGGTGTTCCAATCTGTGAAAATAATAAATTAGTCGGCATCATCACTAACCGTGACTTAAAATTCGAAACAGACTTTTCTAAAAAGATTAGTGAAAGTATGACAGCCGAAGGTTTAATTACTGCTTTAGAAGGTACAACATTAGAAGAAGCCAAGAGTATCCTTGCCAAAGCAAGAAAAGAAAAACTTCCAATCGTTGATAAAGATTTCCACTTAAAAGGATTAATTACCATCAAAGATATTGAGAAACAGATTAAATACCCATTATCTGCAAAAGATGCACAAGGACGTCTTCTCTGCGGTGCCGGTGTAGGTATTACAGGTAATATGATGGAACGTGTTGATGCTCTTGTAAAAGCAAAAGTTGACGTTATCGTTGTGGACTCTGCACACGGACATTCCCGTAACATCTTAGAAGCAGTAAAACAGATTAAAGCTGCCTATCCGGATTTGCAGGTTATCGCAGGTAACGTTGCAACAGGTGCTGCTACCCGCGCATTGATTGAAGCCGGTGCTGATGCAGTAAAAGTTGGTATCGGACCAGGTTCTATCTGTACCACACGTGTCGTTGCAGGTATCGGTGTTCCACAGATTTCTGCAATCATGGATTGTTATGAAGTCGCAAAAGAATTCGGCATTCCTGTAATCGCAGACGGCGGTATCAAATACTCCGGCGATATGACAAAAGCAATTGCTGCAGGTGCTAACGTATGTATGATGGGTAGTATGTTTGCCGGTTGTGATGAAGCTCCTGGCCACTTTGAATTATTCCAGGGCAGAAAATTCAAAGTATACCGTGGTATGGGTTCTATCGCAGCTATGGAAAACGGAAGCAAAGACCGTTACTTCCAGTCTGATGCTAAAAAATTAGTTCCGGAAGGTGTTGAAGGTCGTGTCGCTTACAAAGGAACTTTAGAAGATACTGTATTCCAGTTAATCGGCGGTATTCGTTCCGGTATGGGTTATTGCGGTTGCCCAACAATAGAGGACTTGAAAGAAAAGGGTCAATTTGTTAAAATATCAGCAGCATCATTAAAAGAAAGTCATCCACATGACATTCACATTACAAAAGAAGCTCCAAACTACAGTGTTGACCAGTAATACTGTAAATATATAATATGAGGTGATTTATTTTTGGATACGAGTGACATAATTTCGCTTATCAGTTTAGTTGTATTAATTTTACTTTCTGCATTTTTCTCTTCTGCAGAAACCGCGCTTATGACAGTCAATAAGATTCGTCTGCGTTCTCTGGTGGAAAATGGAGACAAACGTGCAGAACGGGTACTTCTCATTACAGAAGATTCCGGGAAACTTTTGAGTGCTATCTTAATTGGTAATAATATTGTAAATATTTCAGCATCCTCCGTCGCAACTGTACTTGCTACCAAGCTATGGGGAAGCGCAGGTGTCGGTATTGCAACCGGTCTGCTTACTGTTTTAATTTTAATTTTTGGTGAGATTTCCCCAAAAACCTTAGCAACCATTCATGCTGAAAAGCTTGCCCTGCTTTATTCAGGTGCAATTGCATTTTTAATGAAGGTTCTGACACCGGTTATTTTCATTATTAATAAACTGGCAATGGGATTCTTATTCCTGATTGGCGTGAAAGCCAGTGATGCTGATACACTCATGACAGAGGAAGAACTACTCACAATCATTGACGTGAGTAAGGAAGAAGGTGTTATTGAGGATGAAGAGCATGAGATGATTAACAATCTTTTCGACCTCGGTGATGCACAGGCACGAGAAGTTATGATTCCTCGAATCGATATGATTTTTGCCGATGTCAATAACACTTATGATGAAGTAATTGAAATTTTTAAAGCTAATATGTTTACCCGTCTTCCGGTTTATGAAGAAAATACTGATAACGTAATCGGTATTCTGAATATGAAAGATTTACTTCTTTGTTCCGATAAAGAGCAGTTTTCTATTCGCGATATCATCCGTGAACCATATTTTACATATGAGCACAAGAATACCGCCGAATTACTTATGGAAATGAGAAAATCATCTATTTCCCTCGCCATCGTTCTGGATGAATATGGCGCAACTGCAGGTTTAATCACTTTAGAAGACTTATTAGAAGAAATCGTTGGTGAAATCCGTGATGAATATGATACCGACGAAGAAGATCCTATTGAGCAGTTAAACGAACATGAATTTATCGTTCTGGGTTCTGCTAATTTAGATGATGTATGCGAGAAGCTCGGTTTAAACTTCACTTCTGATGATTACGATACCATTGGTGGCTATCTGATAGGTTTATTAGACCACTTACCAGAGCAAAATGAAATCATTATCACGGATGATGACATATTACTTCGTGTGGAACAGATGGATAAAAATCGTATCGAAAAAATTTACATTAAAAAACCTATTGAACAACCAGAAAGAGATGACGCTTAATGTGTCATCTCTTTTTTACAGCCTCGCATAACTGCTCTGCTGCCCTTTCTAATTCTCTGACAAAATAAGCGCTCCTCGCTGTCTGCCATTGACCTTTATTCCTCCGAAGATAACGTTCCACGCAACGTTTTCTGCACGCCATTTCATATTCCGGATTATTTGGAATCACTACTAGCTGCTCTTTCGGAATACGATATTTCTCCAGCAAAATTTCACGTTCACACTCCCCATCTTCATAATAATTACCTATCATCAACAATATATTTGCCGAAAGATTTGCATATCTCGCATAATACCAATCAAATGCCCGTAATTTTTGCTTTAAATTCACCACTACCAGATGCGACTTGCGCAGTAACTCCTTCGCCTCCTCATCAGTACGATTTGCCAAATTGATAAATACCATATCCATATTGCACTCCAGATATGTTATCAATTTCGGGATTTGCTCATTCCTCTGCTCACTCCATTCGGCAGCATCGACATAATACAACTGTCGGTCTACTAATGTTCTAAGATAATCATTTGCATAGTTCTCCTGCTTTTTTCGAAAATAATTCCAAACTCCGCAATATTCTTCCGCTAATTCCAGCATCGTTATCCGATACCCCTTTTGGCATGCCAGATAACCGGCTAACATCAGCATATTCGAAGTGGCACAGCATCCCCGCTCACTTCCCCAAAATACAATTCTCACGCTTCCTCCCATCTTCCTTTCGGGTGCCTACGTTTAGATATAATAAAAGATGAATCCATCATACCTTCTTTTTGAAGATATGAGAATCCATCTTTTTGTGTAATCATTGCGCGTTTCGCGTCATTTTAGTTCCAGAAGTTCGTCAAATGTGATTCTACATCTTGTATGGTGCATACTTTATACCGCTCCCACTCCCGTGGAAAAAGTCCTCTATAATCACTTTGCAAAAAACGCTCATCCAGCAATTCAATTACACCTACATCATCCACAGTACGAATCACACGTCCCGCTGACTGCAGCACCTTGTTCATCCCCGGATAACGATATGCATAATCAAATCCCATTCCTGTAGCATTGTCATAGTAATTCATTAAAATTTCACGCTCGTTACTAATCTGTGGCAGACCGGTTCCGACTATAATTGCTCCTATCAATTGTTCATGTTTCAAGTCAATGCCTTCACCGAAAATACCACCCATGACACAAAATGCCACCAGCGAACGTTCTCTCTCTTCTGCAAATTCTGCAAGAAATCTTTCACGTTCTGTCTCTTTCATCCCCATTTCCTGCAAAACTGTGTCAATTCCTGACGGAAAAATGCTTGTAAATTCTTCATAAACCTGCTGCATCATTTTATAGGAAGGGAAAAACACCATATAATTTCCCTTTTTAGCCTGTGCCGTTTTTACAATATAGTCTGCTATCCGCCTATATTCCGATTGATTTCTTCTGGTGTACTTGCTGCTGACATCCCTCCCTATCAAAAGCAATCTCTGTTCCTCTGAGAATGCTGACTCTGCATAAACTGCATAATTATCCTCTTTTGTCGAAAGAAGATTTTTATAATACTGAATTGGCAATAGCGTAGCAGAGAAGAAAATCGTAGCATTTCCTTTATTTAAACAGTTCTGAAGATTCAAAGACGGGTCAACACAATACAATTTCAGCATAAAACGCCCATCCTCTGAATGCTCAGAATATATCACATAATGAGAATCCACCAACTCATACATATTTAAGAAATTGCGGGCATTCAAATAAAATTCTGTCACCAGCTTACGCTCCGGAAACTCTGTCCTTTGTTGCAAAAACTCATCCAAATCAGATGCCAGACGTTGTAGTGCAAACACAAAATTACCGACATTCTCATACAAAACATATTTTTCACATTCACGCTTATAATCCAGTAAAATTTTATTACACTTATTAAAATCTGCTTCCAAACGACTGTCATATTTTTTTATCAACTTCTTTATTTCCAGGAAATCTTCCTTGTAGAGCTCCGCGCTGTACATTTCTCTGCTTCGCTCTACCAGATTATGTGCCTCGTCCACCAGAAAAATGTAATCTCCTTTTGTTCCCTCCGCAAAGAACCGTTTCAGATAGACATTCGGGTCAAAGACATAATTATAATCACAGATAATATTATCTGACCAGGTAGACAAATCCAAGCACAATTCAAACGGACATACCATATGCGTCTTGGCCTGTTCCTGTATAAGCTCGCGTGTCAGCACATCTTCTCTCTGCAAAAGTTCATATACTGCATCATTTACCCTGTCATAATGTCCTTTTGCATAAGGGCAGTGTACCGGATTACATTCCATTTCCTCACAGAGACACATTTTCTCTTTTGCAGTAATCTGAATAATCTTCGCCTGATAACCATCCCGCCGTAACAATTCAAACGCTTCCTTTGCCACCGTTCCGGTAATCGTCTTGGCTGTCAGATAAAAAATGCGGTCACCTAAATTCTCACCTACTGCTTTTACCGCCGGAAAAACCGTTGAAATCGTCTTACCAACACCTGTCGGTGCCTGTATGAACAGATTCTTTCTCCGATAAATGGTGCGATATACACCTGCTGCAAGGTCTTTCTGTCCTTTTCTGTATTCATAAGGAAACTGCAGTCCCTGAATCGATGCCTGACGCTTTCTGCGCCATTCATATTGAAAATCAGCCCATTTTTTGTACTCTTCTATCAGATGTGTAAACCACTCCTGCAATTCTTCAAATGTGAATTCATCATTAAAATAACGGATATCTTCTGTGTCAAGATTGCAGTATGTCATCTGGATACCAATGCATGAAATCTCATGCTGCAACGCATAAATATAAGCATAGCACATTGCCTGCGCTTTATGCACCGTGACCGGCTCTGTCAAAGAATCTAATTTACGATAAATCCCCTTTATCTCATCAATGGTGACATGCATTTCTTCCGTTATCTGCATATGATTAAAATTATCAGCAAATGTCACTTCTGCCCCGACCGGAGCATCAATCTGTATACCATCTGCTCTGCCTTCTATCACCAAATCATATTTTTCTTCATTCAGTACTAATCTCAGTGGTACTTCGGCATGATAGTTGCTTCCTTTGCGCCGCTGGATTTTGCGGTGAATACGGCTCCCTTCCTGCATCGCTTCAGCCGAAGCACCTTTTCCTACGCGATTATCAATATCGCCCTCGCGCAATATAAATTCTACGAGATTGCGCACAGAAATCTTTATTATACTTTTTTCTTCACTTGTCCCTGTATCCATGCGCGGCCTCCTTCATTTATGCTAATCGCACCTCTCACACAATGCTTTCCGCTACTTTCCTGCATATCTTTATTATAGACGAACTTATGTACGTGTACAATCCTTTTCCTACTCTTCTTTCATGAATTTTCCATTCATTCTTCGCTTATTTTACATTTATTCTTCGCTTATTTTACATTTATTCTTCGCTTATTTTACCTTCATTTTCATGTTTGGGTACTGGCGATTATTTCTTTTTTCTATACCCAATTTTTCATCTTTTTTGGGTATCAAATTATTAAACCATCGTTCTATACCCAATTTCATGAGAAAAAGAGCAAAATTCCATCAAAAAGAGCTTTTTTCTGGGTATCACAGTTCATAATATTTGCTCTAGACCCAAACCGTCTCTTTCACCCTACTCTCTAAACTGCTTTTTACATCACCCGAAATATTGTTCTATCAATCCTTCTACTGTTTCCGTATCAAGCGGATACTCTTTTGTCTCAAATGTTGTAATCAAATGAATACTTTGTATAATCCCATGCTGATTATAGCTCTGCAATTTCTTGTAAGCTTTCCTTGCATAATCCGGGTCGTCCATTTTGCCAAAATGTTCCCAGTAATACACTATGCCCGTATCCGGATGTCGAATTGTAAAATCAGGATATATTGTCATTTTTCCTAATTGTAATGCACATTCATAGCGAAAAGGAATCTTTCTCTTATAAAGTGCCAAATCAATCATTGCTTCTGATTTTGAGCGAACAGAATGTCCGGAACTGGTTTTAATAATTAAATTTTCTGTATAGTTCTGATTAGTTTCATAGGGAAGATTTTGCCATTCTAACAGTTCCTGTGAAGAACTTGTGAATGAAGATGATAATAAATTTTGATATTCAGATGGTTCGATGAGCAAGCGTTCTGCTTCACCCAAACCACAAGGAATCTTTTTCAGATAGGTATCGATTGCTTTTATTTCCTGCTGTAAATCACTTTCCAACAACATAAGATACTTCTTTTGTGCCAATTGTTCTGCTAATTTCTTGTTCTCTTTTGGAATATAAATCTTGGATTTTCCATCGCTTTTATACCATTTGCAGTATTTGCCATTACCGGCACAATTCAATTTTCCATCCGGCAGTTTCTTTATCTGTATTCTAATCTCTTCTAGCTGCCTGCTTATTTTCTGTTTTCGGCGAATTATTTGTTGCAATATCATTCAAATATAAAATCTCCTTTCTTCACAGTCATTTGCAAATAACTGTTTAAATGCCTCTTTTCATTATCTAATCACAATTCAAAACATCCGTAAAGTAGAAAATTTTCTTATCTGTTCCGCATATTTCTGCCCATCTTCCGATTCTATGTTAATATTGCACAAAAAAGTTTACTGTTCACACAACAGCTAATCACTTGCTGATTTGCTGCGTAAAAACATGATTCAGGTGTGAACAATAATCAAAAAAGGACTGCCACAATACTTGATATGAACCATAAGCGACAAGTTTTTATTCTTTCACTTGTTCGCCTAAAAGAGTGCATATCCAAACTGTGACAGCCTTTTATCAAATTCATTTGCAATTTATGCTTTACATATACTACTCATACAATATCTGCAACACATATAGCAAGCAATAGCACTTTTCATTAACCTACATATTTCTCAAGTGTTTTTGCTACTGCACCAGGTCCTGCAATCATTTCTTCGAAGTACCGGCATACTAAGTCTGCCATACCTACTTCGTGAAGGTCAACACCCCAGATTTTCTTGTTGCCGAGAATATCATTTAAAGTAGCTTTTACATCACATGCTTCGCCAAGTTTTACACCTGCTACTACCGGGCAAACTTCTTCAAGCATCGGGTCTGCACTTAATTCAAATGCATTACCGTTATCATCTACTGCCATCAGGTAACGTAACCATCCTGCGAATACTAATGGAATTAATTTTAAGTCTGCTACGTTTAATTCCGGAGATGCAGCATAAGCTTTGATTGTTTCACCGAAACGGATTGCTAATTTCTGTGATGTATCAGTAGCGATACGCTGTGGAGCATCCGGCATGAATGGGTTCGGAATACGTACATTCACAACTGCATCGATAAATTCGTTCGGATTCATGATGCCAGGATTTACTACTACCGGAAGTCCTTCTACATAACCGATTCCTTCTACTAATTTCTTCAAAGTAGGATTCTGCATTTCTTTGGAAAGTAAATCGTAACCTAAAATACATCCGAATACAGCAAGTGTTGTATGAAGTGGATTTAAGCATGTACATACTTTCATCTTCTCAACTTTATCTACTGTTTCACGTTCTGTAAAGATGATACCACCTTTTGTCAGTTCTGTCGGACATCCGTTCGGGAATGCGTCTTCAATTACTAAGTATTCACATTCTTCTGCATTTACGAAAGGAGCTACGAAGCTTCCCTTGCTTGTCTTAACAGTTTCTAATCCGTCAATGTTGTCTTTCTCTAATAATTCTACAACAGAAACATCCGGTCTTGGTGTGATTTTATCAATCATTGACCATGGGAATGCTACTTTGTTCTTGTCATTGATGTAAGCATCAAAGCCTGCATCTGCCAGACCGTTCTTGCACCATTCTTTAGAGAATGCTGAAATTGCAGCATATAATTTGTCACCGTTGTGTGAGCAGTTGTCCATAGAAACCATAGAGATTGGTTTTGCACCTGCCTGATAACGTGCATAAAGTAAAGAAGCAACTTTACCAATATAGCTGTTTGGCTTTTCCGGACCTGCTTCCATATCTGCTGCAACTGCCGGTGCATAGCTTCCGTCCGGCATCCAGAGGTTGTAACCTTTTTCTGTAATTGTAAAGCTTCCCATCTGTAAAGAATCTTTTGTGAAGATTTCTTTTAAGCGGCTGTATGCTGCTTCATTATCAGAATCCAATGCCAAAGATTCTACTACAGAACCAACAACAGTCTTCTCAACAGTTCCGTTAGCCTTTAATGTAACTAAGATATGATAATCGTCATGTGGATGATTCATTTTTTCAACGATTTCGTAGTCAAAACCTTCTGCTACTACGATACCTCTGTCCATTAAACCTTCATTTAAGATGTTCTGCATTACATTTGCCTGAAATGCACGGAAAAGGTTACCGCCGCCAAAGTGTACCCAGAATGGATTCTCTTTTGTGTTGGCTGTTACTTTTTCACGATCAAACTGTGGAAGCTTGTATCCTGCTGCTTCCCATGCTGCTCTGTCCTGTAAACCTGCTTTGTTTAACTGCATTGTTAAAACCCTCCATATAAAATATTTTTATGAGTTCCTAATTAAAACCGGGGCTTTCATACTGCCTCAGTCATTAATTTCATTATATCACTGTTCACTCGTATCTCGTTCCAGTAACATTATATCTCAATCTCCCGATTTTCCAATTGAGAGAATTGTTGCATACATTGCAAAAATTGTGGTATATTCATTATAGCGATAAGAGGTACAATACTATTTCTCGCAAAACAAGGAGGACAAATCCTCTCCTCATCATAGGATTCGGATTTTGCTTCGCAAAACAAGGAGGACATATGAATAAAAATCTACAATCTCCATTCAATGCCAGACAATATATGCAATCCAAAGATTACGAAATTTATTATTATAACGATACCAATCCGCAGAAAATGAAAGACCATTCGCACGATTACTATGAATTTTATTTTTTTCTGGAAGGCAATGTGTCCATCTCTATCGAACAAAAAAACTATCGCTTGTCCTTCGGTGACATGGTCTTAATTCCCTCTGGTGTAAATCATCATGTTATCATACACAATTCTGACGTACCGTATCGTCGTTTCGTATTTTGGATTAGTCAGGATTACTGTAACAGTCTGATTGCCGAATCAGCTTCCTATGGTTATCTGATGAACTACGTTCGTGAAACCGGCAATTACTTATTCCATAATGACTTGATTACCTTTAATGCTATTCAGTTTCAGATTTTTCAATTATTGGAGGAAATCCAGTTCGACCGCTTCGGCAAAGAAGCCCGTATCCCACTGGATGTCAATTCCCTGATTCTGCACATAAACCGTCTGATTTATGAACGTCAACATGCAAAAAGCGACCGCGAACAGCAAAGCCTGTATAAAAATCTGATTTATTATATTGACGAGCATGTAAAAGAAGACCTTTCCTTAGAACAGCTTGCCAATGCTTTTTATCTGAGTAAGTATTACATTGCACATACTTTCAAAGAGCATAGCGGTATGTCTGTACACCAGTATATTTTGAAAAAAAGGCTCCAGCTCTCAAAAGAATCCATTTTAGCCGGTGTCCGCATTACCGAATCCTATCTCGCCTGCGGTTTTAAAGACTATTCCAGCTTTTTTCGTGCCTTTAAAAAGGAGTATGGTATTTCTCCCAAAGAATACCAGGAAACATCCGTATTAGAACAATAAATGCCTCACAGGACGTCACCTACTCAATCACACAAATGCGGTTACGTCCTTCTTTTTTGGCACGGTACAGTGCATCATCTGCTGCTGCAAACATACTTGCATAATCACGAAATCCTGCCGTTGACACTGCAATTCCCACACTTGCCTGAATGGAAATAGTGATGTTGCGTTCCGAAGTTGTTTTGGCAATTTCCTGACGTAAAAACTCAGCCTGCAAAAGCATTAAAGAAACATCCGTCACATCTTTTACAAAAACCATGAACTCATCACCGCCTACCCGTCCACACCATGCATCCTCTTTAAAGAAACGTTTGATAATAGTAGCGGTATCAGTCAAAATGGCATCTCCCGCCAAATGACCTAACGTATCATTAATCTGCTTAAAATGATCCATATCTATGATAAGCAATGCAGCTGCAGTATTCTCGTCCATCTGCTTAAAATATTCATCTACCAGAAATTCTATTGTAAATTTATTAAAAAGTCCCGTCATTGGGTCCTGTTTACTCTTTTGTTCCATTCTGGCAGAAATATCGCGTTCTTTATGCAGAAACTCAATATACTCAAAGCTATATAATTTTGCTCTCTGCTGTTCAGCTTCATATTCCGGCATGACTGCAAGTAAATTTTGAGTTGTCTGCCACAAAACATCCTCTTCACCATAATGTTTCGCATAGAGCAGCTCAAACTTCTGAATATCATATTTTAAATACGCCAACGGAATCTTGTCATAATAACATTCCATATAATCTAACAGGTTCCGCATTTCACTCTGTAATCCTTTTTCTAAGAGAAATCCGCAGATATCAAAATAGTATTCAAAAGTTTCAAAAAAGTTTTCTTCTAAAAGCGGCTGTTCTAATAATTGTTGCAAACAACGCTCAAACTTCTCCTCATCTTTTTTTGCATAAGCTATGCGCATAGTAAAATCTAATATCGGCATCAGAATACTCTTGTCACTTATATCGCCGGCCAATTGCTCTACCTTACGAAAAAGTTCTTCCCCCTGCTCCATATTATCCATCTTGCTGTAAATCATTCCTCGGGCTGCAAGACATGCTATCTCCATCCGGGTCGCAATTACCGGTTCTTTCTCTTTGAATGTCCGAATCAACGGCAATGACTTGGTCTGATACTCCAGTGCCTGCTCATAATCTTTTAATCTGGCATGAAAAAATGCCAGATTTATGTAACAATCGATAACTTCTCTTTCATAACCATTTTCACGGCTTAATTGCAATCCCTTCAGCAGATTCTCCTTCGCGAGCATCTCTTGTCCTAAATAGCCATATATCATACCAAGCAAACGGTAACTTTTAGCTTCCGAATACTTTGTATTCTGACTTTTGGGTGCACGCATACAACGAAGCAACATGTTTAACGCTTCTTGAAATTCGCCGCGTTTAAAACATGCTTCTCCCACCTGCATCAATCCGTTTGTCATTTCATCAATATCTAAATTATCTATCTGACCATACTGCACCATTATTTCATTAATCCTCGCAAACCACTGATTTCTTTCGCCATTTTAGCAATCTCAACCTGATTCATCTGCAAATATTTTTCCAGCATTACAAGTTCATCTTCTTCGAATCCGACACTTTTAGTAACCTTACAGTCCGGAATAACTGCTTCTGCAAATGCATCTCCCGCCTCAAAAGTCACAAATACTTTCTTCTTGCCATCTGAAACTACAATTCCGGAATATGTCATTGTCATTTCTTCTCTGTTTTTCATACTACCACCCCATTCCGCCACCTTCGGCTGGCGGCACAAATAATAGTGAAAAACGCTATCTTTGCGTTTTTCTGTATGAAACAGGTTTGCTGTGCAAACCGTAAACTTCTTCGCGAAAGAGCCTCTGCTCTGAGCGTTTAGAAGTTTTTTCATACTATGCCCTGCCCGGACAATAATTCCCTGTATCGATGTGCTTAATATTTTTATATGCCAAAATAGCTGCTACTGTTTTTGCATCCTGAATTCTTCCCTGATAAATCAAATCGCATAACTCATCAACATCCCACGCCTCTACTGCGATGTCCTCTGCCTCATCCAGATGTTGCTCTGTTTTTACCAGATTTTTAGCAAGATACACATCTATAAATTCATCACAAAATGCAACTGTAGTCTTTAGCGAAATCAGAAAACTAATATTTTCACTACGATATCCGGTCTCTTCCTCAAGTTCTCTGGCAGCGGTCACTTTCGTATCTTCTGTCAGACTGTCTCTGGCACCTGCCGGAATCTCTAATGTTTCGCGTTCCAGTGACGGTCTGTATTGACGAACCATAAGTAATTTTCCGTCCTCTCTAACCGCTACTATAGCTGCTGCACCTTTTCTGTGTGATACAAAATCCCACTCTTCTGTCTTACCATTAGGCAATTCCATAGTGTCCTTATAAATATCTAAAATGGTTCCGCTATGTACTAATTCACGTTTTATTCTTGTAATCTGCTCTCCCATTTTTCCACTGCTTTCCTTTATTATCTCATATACTCTTTCTGTAAAGCACTATCCATAATTGCTTGTACCACATGTTCACAACTACGCTTTACATCTGCCTCTTGAATCAAACCGTTCTTAACACCGGCTAATATTTCTTTCTTTTCTGCTTTTCCGCCCGGCATGATTAAATCATTACCGGCTGACATTGCTAATGCATTATTTGCACAACCTTTGCCGGTAGAGAACCAGTCTGTCATAACTACACCGCGAAATCCCCATTCCTGACGCAAAACCTTCGTGCACAAGTCATAGCTATTTGGCGTATACACACCATTTACTTTATTGTAAGAAGTCATGACACCCTTCGCCTGTGCTTCTCTAACCGGCTTTTCAAATCCTCTTAAATAGATTTCGCGAAGAGCACGTTCACTAACATTACTTGAAACACCTTTACGGTTATCTTCCTGATTGTTGCATGCAAAATGCTTGATAGTTACATAATATCCTTCTTTACTCTGCACGCCTTTTGTAATGGCAGCCGCCATAGTTCCTGTCAAAAACGGGTCTTCGGAATAATATTCAAAGTTACGTCCACATAAAGGATTTCTATGAATGTTCAATGCCGGTGCAAGCCAGAAAGTACAACCATACTCTTCCATTTCTTCCTGTACTGCCACTCCCACTTTATATAACACTTCTGTGTTCCATGTCTGTGCCAGTGCAGCAGAAACAGGAAATGCTGTCGTAAACTGATATAACACCTTTGATTTGTCCGGGTCCGCCATTGCAAATTTCTTCACGAATTTTGGCATCATATGGTAAATAGCTAACGGCGGGTCAATCATTTTTGTCTTCTTTCCATCTATTAACGCAGTACGTTTTTGGATACGGATACCTGCCGGTCCATCGCACAATGTCGCGTTCACAAGCCCCTTCTCCCAAAACTTCGAAGTAGTGTTACCTACAGCACCCGGCATATCGAATTTATTATCCCGACTGTACAACCCCACACCGACTACAATGTCTACCATATCTTCCAATGTTAAATTATCCACGAAACGCTGTGCATCCGTATACGCGAGAGTGGTTGGTATATCATATGGATAAACAAATATTTCAAAATTGTCTTTACTTATATTAATACGCGGTAGTGATTCTGACACTTCCACCGCTGTCGTTTTCGGAGCTTTTAGTTCTTCAAACGTTTTTTGTACTTTACAAATATTCTGATGCTTTGAAACTACCACCGTTTCTTCCAACGAAAGAACTGCACATGGTGTTGTATTTCCAGACGAATTACCGACTCTGATTATATAATCACCAGCCTCTAAAATATAGCTGGCATCAGCTTCCCGATAACCGGAAACCGCACACATATCAAAGGTAACATGCACTTTATCTTTTTCCCCCGGTGCCAGAATCTTTGTCTTAGCGAAACCAACCAGACTTTGATATTCTTTGTCTAGTGTCCCCGAAGGTGCACTTACATATACCTCTGCAACTTCTTTTCCGGCATAAGTATTTCCGATATTTTTCACTTCAATATCCACAGTTACCCGTGTTTGTTCCAAAGTCACTTTTCCTATTTCCATCTCGAATTCGGAATAGCTTAAACCGTAACCAAACGGATAACGTGGCTCTACGTTAAAAGTATCAAAATAACGATATCCGACATAAATACCTTCTTTATAATACTCATCCTCTAAATTACCATTCAAATAACTGAATTCATCTGAAAAAGGAATGTCCGAATACTTCATTGCCCATGTAGAAGCTAACTTACCGGATGGTGATACTTTTCCTGACAAAGTATCTGCTACAGCCGTTCCACCTGCCGTACCAAGCTGACAGATAAATAATACTGCATTAATTCCCTCTATCTTATCCAGAAAAGATACATCCAGCTGTGCTCCCGCATTAATAACCAAAACGAATTTCTGATAATGTTTCGCGCAAAATGTAATGTTTGCTTCCTCTGTATCTGTTACAAACATATCACCTTTTTTGGCTCTGCGGTCAATACCTTCTCCTGCCTGACGGCTTAATACATAGATGCAAGTATCCGTATCGCTTTCTAATACATCCTGCTCTGTAATTAAACGTCCTTCGATACCCGGGAAGTTCTCTAAAGCTGCCATCGCTTCCATTTTTCCGGTAATAATATTTTTTAATTTATTCTTATGATACAGCGCCTCTTCCCGTACATATTCCGCTTCAAATCCGTTCAGCCAGCGTTCGGATGTAACGTCAAAGCCTGCTGCCTTCATCCCTTCATAAATCGTCACACTGTGACGTTCATTTACTTCACCGGAACCACCGCCGCCTTTTACAGTGCGACTTGCTCCCGCACCGAATAATGCTACCTTTCCAACCCGAATCGGAAGTGTTCCGTCATTCTCCAACAACACAATGCTTTCGCACGCCGCTTCGTATGCTACCTGTAAGTTGTGTTTCTCACGTTCATTTGGTTCTGATTCAAATCTTGCTTTTGTTAACAGTTCCATTTGCAACTCCTCTAACGATACTGATATTCCTTGCCATCCAATCAGCACTATTCTCCTATACGTATATCATAATATGACTCAAACACTCCACCCGGTGCAAGCTGATTTGCCCACACACGTTCCTCCAAGCTTCCTTCGAAATCAATTGCATCACATCTTCCATACCATGGCTCAATGCAAACAAATGGTGCCTGTTTCTTCTCCGGTGACCACAATGCCACCAACGGCATATCAAAACTCACTGTCACATATGGTTTGCCGTCCGGCGTCAAAAGTGCCACTTCTTTCACTTGATGGTTTTCAAATATATATGTTCCTCTGTCACCCAAATCAAAAAATCCATCTACTATCCGGCATCTGCCATTTTCTGTTTTTAAAATTCTGCTGTCCGGAAGCGTTAATCCCTTTTCCATATCGGCTGAATAATACTCCGGTTCATTCACATCCAACTGTAAAAAATATTGGTTCTGCTTCGTCCCCTCCAAAAGCGGACATAAAAATCCCGGATGTCCTCCAATAGAAAAATGCAGTGTCTCTTCTGTTGCCGGATTCAGAACTCTCCACATTGCGCGCAATGTATTTTCAATAAGCTTGTAACCGATTTCCAAGCGGAATGCAAACGGATAGTTCTGCAAAGTCTCCTCTGTAGACTCCAATGCAAACCAGATTTCATTCTCCGTCTGGGAAACATGCTCAAACTCCATGTCTCTGGCAAAACCATGCTGTCCCATCTCGTACTCTACACCTTTATAACGATACTTTCCATCCTTTACTTTTCCGACAAACGGAAATAATATCGGTGAGCGTCTGCCCCAAAATGCACTATCTCCGTACCAAAGATAATTTTTCCCCGTTTCATCCTGCAAGGACATAAGTTCTGCACCGAAACTATCAAATGTTGCTTCCAGTCTGTCATTTTTTAACGTATACTGCATCGTCTCTTCTCCTTTTATTCGATATCATAAATATTACCCATTTCATCAATATATGCCCTTGGTGAAATCTCGTTCATATACTTAAAAAGTTCTTCTGCGTCTGTTCCTTCAAATACCTGCGTCTTCCCATCTTTGGCATATGCCGGAATCAACCTGTATGTTACCTCACCCTCTGCCGACACCTCTACTTTTACCAGTGCTGTACGAGCGATGGTCTTTGAAAAAATATAATTACCAAGACTATAAAATACCGGTTTTCCATCCATAAACTCAATTCCCTGCAATACATGCGGATGTGCTCCGATTACTAAATCTGCCCCGGCATCAAAACAGTTCTGTGCAATGGATGTCTGATAATCCTGCGGATATGCCTCTCGCTCAATCCCCCAATGAACATAGACCGTAAGAAAATCACATTTTTCCCGTGCCAGTTTAATACATTCCACAAGTCTGGTATCGTCATATGTAGCAAACAACCCCGGTTGTCTGTATTCTACATTCCACTGACTTACCGGAATAACTCGTGTAGCCGCCAAAAAACCAAATTTCCGACCATTTACTTCAATAATCTGCAGTTCCTCTGCCCGTTCCTTACTATCACCGGCACCTGCATATAATATCCCCGCTTCATCCAGCGTTTTAAACGTATCCTGTAATGCTTCCGTTCCAAAATCCAGTGAATGATTATTTGCCAAACTAACAATATCCACTCCCATATCCAGCATTATCTGCACATATTTGGGATTCGTCCGGAATGTAAACTGTTTATCTTCCATAGGCGTTCCACGTGTACTGAATTGAAACTCATTGTTCACCATACAAATATCTGCATTTTTCATCTCGGTCAGCAATTCCTCTGACAAAAGCCGATTCACGCCTTCCGTGTCATAATACTGCTCCATTGCCTCCGCAATCAACACATCACCTGCAAACACAATTGTAGTGGTCTTGAAAACACTTTCCTGTTCCGTCTCTTCTATCTCTTCTTCTGTCTCTTTTTCTATCTCATCTTCTGTCTGATTGTCAGTGTCTATCTCTGTACTCGGCAGTTCATTCGCTTGCTGCCCCATCCCTTGTGAATTGGCCGGTTGCAATATTTTCTCGTTAAAAATCAACAATATCAGCACAACTGATGTGATTACCAACGATACTATGTATAGTGAAATTCTTTGTTTTTTGCTCATTAGTCTCATACCTCGTTATGAAATCCTGTAATCAATAAAATTTTATCATATCAAGTACCTTTTTACCAGATACGTTCCAAATAAATTCTACTGTTCTGCACCAAACACTGCTGCTCGCGGTATGTAACCATAATAACGACACACTATCATCTCCAACGCTTGAAAACCATAAATCTCAAAAGAAAAACTTTCTTCCTTATATTGTTCAAAAATAAATTTCATTTTCTTATCAAATAATTCGAATGATTCTTCTACACTTATAGCAATTCCTTCGCCCGCAAGATTCATTGCGTAAGTATCATAATATAAACTTTCCTCATACTTCCGCATAAACCAGATACACTTTGTCACATCCCTTAAATCATCCTTTAAAAATTCTTGTACCGCCTCATATTCTTCTCTTATTTGTAAAATGGACATCCATTCTAGCAGCATTCCCCACATACCCGATGTCAGATACTCTTCTGTTTCGTTTCCAAACTCTAAGTTCACTGCATCCAAAAAAGAATCTGTCGCAGTCGGATATTTATGATTGACACGATAATTTTTAACCAAACGAAAAATTAGTTCTTTCACCAATGTATTCACATCCGATACCTTTTGCTGTCTTACAAATAACCTTAGGATACCATTTATGATACCGATACAACCATCATAAGGTGGGTAATAGAACTCCGAATTATTATTGATAAGTTGTATGATACTATCTGAAACGTGCAAAGATTTTTCATAATTTATATCCACTAAATAATATGCATAAGTTGCTAAGTATCCAAGCACTTCATACAACATTACCTTACGCTCTACGATATTGTAACTCGGAAATACATTCGGCTCATAACAACAATGTCTCACCGCTTCATAATACTTCTGACTCCATTTATCGTAACTTTTACAAAACTCAAACACCCAGTGAACATACTGCTTCTTTTCAAAATACCCCTTTTCCAATAAGAGCTGCCAGTATTTAATAATCAAATATTCACTAATCATTACCCCTATTTTATAAATATGTGCATCTGCAGCATAAGTAGCAATCATTTGCGATGCCAAATGCAGACTCGCAACCTCTTTTTGAAATTGCTTTTTCTTTTCGCACTCTCTTAATCTTCCTAGATATGTGTCGACAATTTGTTCAAAATATGCATTTTTATAATCCGCCTCTCCAACAAAGTATAATGCCTTTCTTAACATACTCTGCATTTCGTTTGTAAATAAATGTTCATTCAACAAAAAAGTTCCCACATCCTCTACAAGTTTATCTATATTCCACAGTTCTATTGTCACCTGATTATCTTCCCACTCCTGATTCGCATTTACGAACCCTTCCCAGCTAAAACGAACTGCTTCATCCAACACCCCATTTATCACAACCGCTACACGAATTTTCTTTTCCCTCTGCTGTTGGTTTAACATTCTGATATACACATCTCGTATTTCATTCAAGCTTGATCTGACCGCATTTGGATTTCCGTCCCAATTTTGACGATTTAGGTTTCCCTGCTTAATCACACACAAAAGTAGTTCATCCTTTTTATGGGCTTGTATATCCACACCAAATTGGCGATTTCCAGTTTCCGGTTTATTATCCGTAATATACCCCATTTCCAAAAGCAAATCTGCCACCAAAAAATCCAATTCATCTTTCTCTTTTAATGATGCAAGATACTCTTTAATGATTAACCGCATATTGCTTCCGCCTTTCCATATACCTATGCCGCTTTTCTGACAAAAGTAATTGATCCTTCATAAATTCCTGTGGTAATTCAACTTCATAGTGCACCGCCGCATAATCACTCACTTGAAATGACCATTCATTGCGTCTTCCCACTTGAATAAACGCATTTCTTTTTCCGTATTTCATAATATTTTTCGGAAAAAGTTTCGCGAATACCGACTGTTCATCAGACAGCCTATCTATCCTTTTCCTCTGCTCCCACATGGCCTGCCGGTATGTTTCCATACGTTTGGCTGACGGGCGCAAATCTAGTATATCTGCCCCGGACTCTACATGTTCCAGACGTTTTTTATGTATCTCTACTATCTTTTTTGCCAGTTCTCTCACATTACTATTCTCACTGGATATATTCTGTCCGGCATATTCATTCATAGTATATGGATAATTTGCATATAATTCTTCTTGACAAACCTCTATATACTTTGTTCTATTCTCCTCTAACAGCCCTGACATCTGAAATGCTGCTACACATACCTTTTTTGCTTCCAGCACATTATATAATAATCCTAACAGAACTAGTTCCAACACCTCCTCTGAATACTTCTTATCCCCCATATTCTTTCTAAAATCGTCCCCAGCAATACACTCATCAAAAAGTCCTATTGCAAAATAGAACTCATTCTCATCGCCTCTGCTAATCTTTTTAATTACCTCTTCTAAAATAATCGTCTGATTTTTTTTCAATTCCCCCTGTGTGGAATCAAATATATCAAAAAATTCTTTCCAATCGTACTTATATCCATTTACAGAAAAAATCAACTGCATTTTTTCTAATACTTCCTGTATTTCTCCATGTGTAAGTGTTTGATATAAAATCCAATCCAACGCATTTAATATCTGTCCATCTTTTTCAAAAGATTCTTTTAGCATTTCATCTAAAATCTGCACAACGTCGCACGTCATGCTATCGTTAAACTGAATCTCCAAGATAAAAGCTCTTTTTTGTTCCACACTCCCATGTATAACAGTCTTTAATTTGTTTAAAACCGCTTCATAGACAGCCCCACTGAAATACTCCTGCACATACTCTGTATATACAGGAATTAACATTTCCCAATAATTCTCACTCTCTGTTAGAAAGCTATCCCATTTTTCATAATTGTGTTCGAATGCCTCTCCACAACATCTTAAACTTCTATAGGCAAACTCTATTGCTAACTTTTTGCAAACTACTGACTCCACTGTCAAAAAGTTTTCCATGAGTTCATCTACAATTTTATAATCTTTTTCGCACAGTTTATGACACACACAAAGTACCAAATCATAGTATTCCTCATTCTGTGTATCTATTACCTTTTGGCACAAATCTCTTTCTGCATCAAAATCTACTATTAAACCTGCATAATTACTCAGTACCTGCTTATACTGTTTTTCCGTGTCATTTGCATAATAAGCCGCGAGAAATTCATCTATTTTTTCTGTTGCAAACGTCTTTTCAAAAGAAAGATTCCTTTTCACAAAAGGTAATATCTTATTATAAAATCCCATTTTTGCTGCTACAAGCAACAACTCCACCAAATTAACATCATATTCATTTTGCAAAATAAAACCGATATACTCATACGTTAAAATGCCACTCTTGATATCTTTCAATTGCTCAATAATTGCCGGCAAAGAAAAATCTTTCAATTCTCCTACGTACATATATGCTACAACACCCCAACGATAACCACACATTTCTCGACTTCCATCGTCAAGCACCTCTAAAACATCTTCTTTATCCAGCTCCCCAAGCTCCGGTCTTTCCACCATTATTTTTCTCGCATGTTCCAGAGTATTTATGATGTCATCGTAATCTCTATACACTAATACCATCTCCCCTTTTATACTGCCATCTGACAATCGTTTTACCAATACTTCCCAAAGTTGATTTATTAATCATTATATCACACAATCCTTAGTACTTCTCTTATATTTTTGTGATTCGTATCTACAGCCGTCCGAGCATACAGCAACGAACTTGATATGTACAGATTGCACAAACAATGGATTTCTTGATTTTTAGTTTCAGTTTTCAAACTACCGGATTATCTCCTTTTTTAAGTTTTTATCCCATTTTCCCTATACAACCTGCACAAAAATAATTTTTACAGATTGTTTTCTATCGATTCCCATGTTACCATAGCCCCACAAATTAGTTTTGTCTTCGAATTCAATCTAACTACAGTTCAAGTACTAATTCTCCTGAAAGGAATTCCTCATGTCAAAAGATAACAAAAGCAACAAACTTCAGTGGCATCCTGCTTTCTATGGTGCCATGCACTTAGAATTAAAAGACAACCATGATGACCTTATTTTTACAGAAGAGCTCATTCTCAATACTATGCCACTTCGCGTGGATATGCTTATTATCACAAAACAGCCGGATTGCACCATACAGAACGAAATCGGTCATATCTTCCGCAGACATAATCTCATTGAGTACAAGTCACCGGATGATACATTAAATTATAACGTGTTTTATAAAGGCATCGCTTATGCGCTTCTTTACAAAACCAAAGAAGCACATGTCGGTGACATTTCATTCAGCGAAATGACACTCACTTTCATACGGGAACGGATGCCGATAAAGCTATTTAAACGATTAAAAGGAGAACATTTTGCTATTGAAGAAAAGACTCCTGGGATATATTATATTAGTAAGGACGGATTCATCCGCATCCAAATTGTTGTGTGCCGTAAATTAAGCCGTGAAAACCACATCTGGCTTAACTCGCTTTCCAGCCAAATCAGCGTCGATGATGCTGCTGAACTTATCCGGCACACCAAACAACTTACACTCTTAAACGAGAAAAACTATGCCGATTCCCTTTGGGAAATCGTGGCATCTGTCAACAAAAAGACAATTGAGACAATACGGGAGGACAACACAATGTGTAAGGCATTAGCTGAAATCATGAAACCTGAGATAGACGAAGCTTTCCAGAATGGATTTGATAACGGATTTAATAACGGCTTTGATGATGGCATTCTCAATAAAGGACTTAGAACTTTCAAAAATATGATTAAGGAAGGCATTCCAAAAGAAATTGCGCAGAAATGTACCGAGCTCAGCAACGAGCTTGTGGAAAAGGCTTTGGCGGAGATGAATATGGAAAAAGCGACAAATTAATCCATTTTTACATAACCAGTATTTAATTTCTTTTCGCAACCCCATCTGCGAATCAGATGGGGTTACGCACTCCTAAATCATTTTTTTAATTCAAATACTATCGAAGTAATTAACCACCTCTTCAGGTAAGACCTGTGCTCGAATAATTCTCCCGAAAGGATTTCCTCATGTCAAAAGATAACAAAAGCAACAAACTTCAGTGGCATCCTGCTTTCTATGGTGCCATGCACTTAGAATTAAAAGACAACCATGATGACCTTATTTTTACAGAAGAGCTCATTCTCAATACTATGCCACTTCGCGTGGATATGCTTATTATCACAAAACAGCCGGATTGCACCATACAGAACGAAATCGGTCATATCTTCCGCAGACATAATCTCATTGAGTACAAGTCACCGGATGATACATTAAATTATAACGTGTTTTATAAAGGCATCGCTTATGCACTTCTTTACAAAACCAAAGAGGCACATGTCGGTGACATTTCATTCAGCGAAATGACTCTCACTTTCATACGGGAACGGATGCCGGTAAAATTAATAAAAGAATTAAAGAACGAACATTTTTCTATTGAAGAAAAGGCTCCTGGGATATATTATATTAGTAAGGATGGTTTCATCCGCATCCAAATCGTTGTGTGCCGCAGATTAAGCCGTGAAAACCACATCTGGCTTAACTCACTTTCAAGCCAAATCAGCGTCGCTGATGCTGCTGAACTCATCCGGCACACCAAACAACTTACACTCTTAAACGAGAAAAACTATGCTGATTCCCTCTGGGAAATCGTGGCATCTGTCAATAAAAAAACTATCGAAACAATACGGGAGGACAACACAATGTGTAAAGCATTAGCTGAAATCATGAAACCTGAGATAGACGAAGCTTTCCAGAATGGATTTG
>CAYMTX010000009.1:28581-33622 GCA_964393475.1 uncultured Roseburia sp.
CGAGCTCAGCAACGAGCTTGTGGAAAAGGCTTTGGCGGAGATGAATATGGAAAAAACAGCAAATTAAAAAACCAGTTCGCAAAAATTTAACCGGCGGTCAGATTTGATCACCGTCTCGTGTAAAACATATGGGATACCAACACGGGTATCCCATATCCTTTTATATAATAATTCTATTCTGATTTACTATTTTTCACAATATAAATAATTGCCAATTTTAAATGTGTTGTTTTATCTATTTTTTCTATTCATATCACTTCAAACGAATATTCCAGATTGCATCGAACCTCTATTCTCTCAAAGAAAGTATACGGCAAAGCTGCTCTAATCTCTTGAATACAAGTCCCTTGTATATACCTTATCCATTACGTCAGACAGTTCGTCACTATTTCTATTCACAATTATCACATCTGAAATCTGCTTGAACTCATCTAAATCACGAATCACTCTTGACCTAAAAAATTCCTCCTCTTTCAATGACGGCTCATAAACTACTACCTCAATCCCCTTTGCTTTAATTCGCTTCATAACCCCCTGAATAGATGATTGACGAAAATTATCTGAATTCGCTTTCATTGTTAGACGATATACACCTACCGTTTGCGGATTTTTTGCAATAATTGAATCAGCAATAAAATCTTTTCTAGTTCTATTTGCATCCACAATAGCACCAATAATATTATTGGGAACACTATCAAAATTTGCTCGCAGTTGTTTCGTATCCTTAGGCAAACAATAACCTCCATATCCAAATGAAGGATTATTATAATGGGAACCAATTCGCGGGTCTAAACATACACCATCAATAATCTGTCTTGTATCTAGCCCTCTTACCTCTGCAAAAGTATCCAATTCATTAAAATAGGCTACCCGAAGTGCCAGATATGTATTCGCAAATAACTTAATAGCCTCTGCTTCCGTAGTATATGTCAATAAAACCGGAACATCCTCTTTTAATGCACTCTCTTGTAATAATGTTGCAAACAGCTCTGCCCTTTTTTTCAATTCTTCTCTTTTTTTCGGATAGCTGACAACAATACGGGATGGATACAAATTGTCATACAATGCCCGACCTTCTCTCAAAAACTCCGGTGAGAACAAAATATTACTGCTCGGATATTTTTCATACATTTTTTCTGTAAATCCTACCGGAATTGTTGACTTAATCACCATTGTTGCTTTTGGATTTATCTTTGATACGATACTAATAACCGATTCTACTGAAGAAGTATCAAAAAAATTCTTCTCATCATCATAATTCGTCGGTGTCGAAATAATAACAATCTCTGCATCTTTATATGCCTTTTCCGCATCTAACGTTGCACGAAGATTCAATTCTTTTGTTGCAAAATATTCTTCTATCTCCTTATCTGCTATAGGCGATTTTCTTTGATTTATCATTTCCACCTTTTCCGGTAAAATATCCACTGTACAAACTTCATGTTTTTGTGCCAAAAGTACCGCCATTGATAATCCTACATAGCCTGTTCCTGCTACTGTAATTTTCATAGTTACACTTTCCTTTCCTCATTGGTTACATATAACTTACGTTACATATAACTTACATTACATATAACTTTCGTTACATATAAAATTTTTTATACCATTGTGCAAAAGCCCTTAACCCATCACGCAGACTTGTATTTGGTTTAAATCCAAAGTTGCATTCTAATGCCGAAGTATCCGCGTAGGTAACCGGAACATCCCCTGGTTGCATTGGAACAAGCTCCTTGTGTTTTTCAAAATCATAATCCTTCGGCAATACCCCTGCACTTACAAGCTCCTGTTGCAAAATATCTACAAAATCCAGCAAATTTTCCGGCTGATTATTTCCTATGTTATAAACCGCATAGGGCGGAACCGGCAAACCATCTTCACCCACTCTGCGTTCCGGTGCTTTCTTCATTACCCGAACAATGCCTTCTACAATATCATCAATATATGTAAAATCACGCTTGCAATTTCCATAGTTATAAATCTGAATTTTTTCTCCCGCTCGCAGTTTATTTGTAAATCCAAAATATGCCATATCTGGTCTGCCCGCTGGTCCATACACTGTAAAAAAGCGCAGTCCGGTACACGGAATGTTATATAATTTGGCATATGCATGAGCCAATAATTCATCGCTCTTTTTTGTTGCTGCATACAATGAAACCGGATTATCTACCCTATCCTCTGTAGAATACGGTACTTTTTTATTTGCTCCATATACACTGGAAGAGCTAGCATAAACTAAATGCTCGACTCCACTTTCACCATTGTCATATGAATGGCGACATGCCTCTAAAATGTTATAAAATCCATCTAAATTCGATTTAATATATGCATCCGGATTCACTATAGAATATCGCACTCCCGCTTGTGCTGCCAGATTTATAACCATATTCGGCTTATAAATCTGGAACAATACTTGCACAACTGCCTTATCTGAAATATCAGCTTTCACAAATATAAAATTTGAAAATTGTTCCAGTTCTTTTAGCCTATACTCTTTTAAATACACATCATAATAATCGTTCATATTATCTATACCGACAATCAAAATATTTTCATTTTCCACCAAAAGGCGCTTAGCTAAATTAGAGCCTATAAAACCAGCTGCACCTGTAATCAAAATTGTCTGCATATAATATTACCTTCTTTCCTAAATTTATTATGCATATCGCACAATGAATTTTTATTTCTTTTAATGTTCTTCTCTCTTTACTTTTTTCGTTATATAACTTAATCAAAGTTTTTTATAACCTTGTTTTCTTCTTCCATAAATGTTATTCTTTTTCCACGATATACATTTGACTAGCATAGAATGAACTATCCAAACTTCTTTTTACCGAACTCTTCGGTATCTACTTGGCAGTTCCGGCTTATCGCCACTGAAACCAAGTGCCAAAATAAAACACTTACAAAAGAAATGCGCTCCTATGACAAATACTGCATCATTCTTGATGTCCGTGCTCTACTTAGTAACAACACTTCCATCAATCTTGAAATGCAGGTTGGAAATGAGCATAACTGAACTGACCACTCTCTGATTTATCTCTACCGGAGTTTTGACCGCCCGCAAAAGGGACAGCCTCCGAAACAGTTCTCCTTGCCATCCACATCGGAATTTTAGACTTTGATCTGTTCCCGGCTTCTCCTGAATTTTATACCAGCCATAAACTCCAGAATATAAAAAAACGCAAAGTTTTTAATGACAAGTTCACGCTCAATGTGCTATGCTTAAACACACAGAACTTGCTACAGACGAAAACAAAGTTTGGAAAATTAACAGCTTGTCAAAGCTCTTTGCTACAAAAACTGCTTTCTGAACAGAATGGATGATTTAATGCCACCAGTCCTGAATGGATTGGTGGCTACTTGTTTAAATATGCTTCTTGTAATACTTTTCTCACCTTTTTAATATCTCTATATTTAAGCACCAAATATACCAAAAATGAAACTGCATATATTGTGCCTCCATATATACCACCTATAAACCAACTACTCCATACAAAAACAATCGTTAATAATATTTCCAATAGAATATCTATTTTCACCGTTAGTCTAATTTCCCGTGATATTATTGTCTCTGCAATTACACATCTAAATATCAATAAAATTAAAATACTACAAACTGCCATATCCAAATTATGCATTCCGAATACAGTAACCCCAGTAAGTACAATGCTAAGCAAAACCGTCAATATATTTACTGCTAAAAGCGTTCTTTCTTTTCTCAATGCCTTCATATATGTTTCGATTAACATACTCATTTTACTTTCATATATACACATTGGAAAAAGTAATGCCATATAATTTAAACTCTCCGCATATTGAGGAAGCCATGTGGCCATAACCATCTTAACCGGATAATAGAAAATGAGCATACCTAACAATAACGGCATAATACATGCGCGAATAACTGAATAAATCTCAACAAACTTCTCTGAATTTGCCCTTCTTAAAAGTGGAAACATAATTATTGCAACTGCTCTGATAAAAACCATCAGTAAATTTGAGACCGACATGGTTAATGAAACCTTACCAAATGTAACTACATCCCATTGATTTTCGATACCAAGCCGCACAATCCCTATTATTAACATACTGGCTATATTAGCTATCATCAGATTAATACCTGCTGATATGTTTTTCCAAGCCTCTCTCCATACATCAGAAAATTTTTCCGACTTTGAAAAAACAATCTCTCGGCACTGATATACCGCATAAACCAATGAACATGTTTTTCCTACTAAATCTGCAATAACAATTCCCTTATAATCATCTATATGCAATAACACAATACACAGTACTAAAATAACATAAATACTTCTATCAAGTATTGATAATCTGGCATATTCCTTAATTCGATTCGTTCCTTGTAATACATATTGTAAAAATGTCTTCGGCAAATGTAATGGTATCGAAACAGCCAACATAGCAAAAATAAACTTTTTATCAATAGGAACATCTAAGCCCAAACTAACTATTAGAATACTTATACTAATTACACACTCTGCTAAACAATATGTACGAAACTGTCCACTGAATCGTTCTTTATCCAGTTCCTCATAATATTGTCCACCATATCTCAGATAAATTCCATCTGCCCAACCAAAATGCAAAAAACCAGTATAATTTACATAAAACAAATACAATTGAAAATAACTATAATTTTCGACTCCTAATACCTTAGGCACAATAAATGTGACTAAAGTAGAAATCAAAAAAGTTATCACATTACTTACCAATGTATAAGAAAAATTTTTAATTATTCTCTTCATAACTTCCTGATTAGCATTTCCTCTCTAGTTATAAGTGCAAATTATATTTTAACACTGCACCTAATGTTGTATCGTATACTGGAAAAATTTCATATACAAACAAACTAAAAATAATTATCCCCAAACAAATATATAAAAGAAATTGACTCTTTAACATTTTTCTTCTATTTATCATAAGTCTGGCGACTAAGATAACTAACAATATTACATACACTCTAAATAAACGAACAAATGTAGTATTATATAAAAAAAATGGCAAACTAATTATAATTGAA
>CAYMTX010000010.1:0-31834 GCA_964393475.1 uncultured Roseburia sp.
ACCGTATTTCTCACCACGGTCGTAATAAATCTCTGAACACGGACCACACGGACCTGCACCATGCTCCCAGAAGTTATCACACTCACCTGTTACCGGGTCACGATAAAATCTTGTAATCTTCTCAGCAGGTACACCGACTTCTTTTGTCCAGATGTCAAATGCTTCCTCGTCTTCACCATAAATGGACGGATAAAGTCTGTCCTCTTCCAAGCCTAATACATCTGTCAAAAATTCCCATGACCATGCAATCGCTTCGTGTTTGAAATAATCACCAAAAGAAAAGTTACCTAACATTTCAAAGAATGTTAAGTGTCTTGCTGTCTTACCAACGTTTTCAATGTCACCTGTACGGATACATTTCTGACAGGTTGTCACACGTCTGCGTGGCGGAATCTCCTGTCCTGTAAAATATGGCTTTAATGGTGCCATACCCGCATTAATTAATAATAAGCTATTATCATTGTGCGGAACCAATGAAAAGCTGTTCATTTTCAAATGATCCTTGCTCTCAAAAAATTCAAGGTACATTCTACGTAATTCGTTCTCTCCGTAAAACTTCTTCACTCCTAAGTCCTCCAACTTGTATCTTTTATTGCCAGACTGCTCTCCACAGTCCTAATGTGCGTTTCAATTAATTTGCATCCTCTGACGCGTTTGATTTTTTCTTATCCTTACTATCACGTAATTTTTTCCCAACAAACACTCCTGCTGCCGCGACTGCCGCTAAAATTATCATGATGATAAAATACTGTAAAAAAGATGCTAAAAATGCCATAACATTTCCTCCCTTTCTTCTGGGTTAATAATTGTTCTCGCAATTAAAATATTATATCGTAAAGAATTCACCTACGTCAAGTAGGCACGCCTCGCAAAATGGCTTTTCGAAACGTTTTTATACTTCTCTGATAACAAATTCCTGGTTCTCATATGTAATCGGAACTACCTTTGCTGCCAGTTTCGGATTTTTCTGTCGACTGATGTATTCCTCAATACCGGAATAATCCTGCCACATATGCATCGGAAATACACATTCCACATCTGTCTGCTGCAGCATATAATCTACTGCATTCCACTGATTACGTCCAAGTCTCGGATCCATTGGAACAAACGCAATGTTAATATCTTTATTTGTCAAACGTTTTATTTCCGCCTGAAACTCCCTTCGCATTTTCCAACCGGTCAAATCATCGGAGCCTTCAAAACTCCAGTCATTCAAATCTCCTGCATGGAAAAAGCTTGCCCCATTAGTCTGTACATAAAATGCCACACCAACATCAGTAGAACGCAATGTTTCCACATGGACACCACCCGGTATTTCATACTTTGCACGAATGCTTACATAGGTAATTTTCTCCTTAATTGCCGGGTCAATACCGTGTTTTTTCAGGAAATTCGGTGACATTTTGCAATCTTTCGATAATATAAAATGAATATTGCTATACTTATCTGCCAAACGAAGGACATCCATATCAAAATGATCCGCATGCTTATGACTTGCAAATACATATATCGGAGTATCCGGCTCATACTCCGGCAGCACTCCCTTAAACTGATATCCATTCACTCTATCACCTGCAAACCAATCAAAAATTAAAACTTTTTCATCTACCTCAACTACAAAGCAACTATGATGTACAAAAATAACCTTCATAAAATCTCCATTCCGAAATAAAACATAGCTAGTATTTCACTGGTTATTATAATTGTTTTTTCCCTTTTAATCTACTATAAAATAATACTTTATCTGATATTTTGATTGCACTTCATCTCCATAAAATCAGCAATTGAAATCCTGCACTGAAAGTTCCTATCTATTTTTATCATATCATTTGGGTATATTAAGAAAAAAAGAATTGTGATACCCAAAAAAATGAAATTTTTGGGTATCAGATTTATATTTATCCGGTGATACCCAAAAACATTCATTTTTCTGCGCTTCAGACTCAAAATCAGCTAAAAATTGGGTACTGTTATCAAGAAAATTTTTCTATACCCAAACCACAGAAATACAACAGATAATTTAGAAAAAGAAAGAAAATATAAAACAAATAGTTACGTTTTAAATAATGATACACACCATGCCACCATTCGTGTCATTCACAATCTTTTGCATCGTGTCCTGCAATTTCATTTGACATTCATCATCCATCATAGAGATTTTATTACGAATTCCATCCTCCATTAATTCTCCAATAGATTTTCCAAAAATATTCGTCTCCCAGACACCCTCATTGCTCTGCTGTCCGTCGTTAATATACTGAATCAAATCATTTGCCTGTTCTTCACTTCCGATAATCGGTGCTATTTCTGTTTCAATATTCGCACGAATCATATGAATAGATGGAGAAACTGCTTTGATTTTTACACCATATTTATTGCCATGCCGTATAAGCACCGGTTCTTCCATCTTAATATCAGAAAGCCCCGGATTTACAACACCATATCCCTTTGCCTGCACCGCTTCAAAGGCATTCGACACCTTATCATAGGACTCTCTTTTTGCAGACATGTCCTTAATAAGCTGTATTAACTCATATTCCCCTTTTACCGGTACCCCGGACAATTCGCTGATATTCTCGTAATAAAACTGTTCCGCCACTTCCATGCAGATTTTCACACAGCCATTTGCTAAATCCACTTCATCCAGCTTTATTTTTGATATATATTTTGCCTCGGACGCTGCATTTTGCAATTCCAGTCTATAAACATCCTTCATGCGTCCAATCTGTCCCAAAAGCTTTGAAGCCCAATCCACAATTTCCACTTTTACCGCATGCTCCATTGGAAGCATTTCCGTCCATTTTGGTATGTAATAAGCAATTCTTTGAATTGGAAATTCATAGAGAATTGTTTCTAAAATCTTTGTCATATCATCTTTTCTCAGTTGTTCACAGTTTACCGGCAATACCATTGTCTTGTATTTTTCGCTTAAGTCAGTTGCCAGCTGCCTTGCCTCATCACTATACGGTTTTGTTGTATTTAACAATATAATAAATGGTTTTCCGATTGTATTTAATTCCTGTATGGTGCGTTCTTCAGCACGAACATAATTTTCTCTGGCAAGTTCCCCAATACTACCGTCTGTTGTCACTACAATACCAATTGTTGCATGGTCTTTTATTACTTTTTCTGTTCCGATTGCCGCCGCTTCCGCAAAAGGAATCTCATAATCAAACCATGGTGTTTTAACCATGCGTTTTTCATTTCCTTCCATGTGCCCTACAGCACCGTCTACCAAAAATCCCACACAATCAATCAGACGTACTTTCACCGTTCCCCCATCTTCTACCCCATCTTTTCCCGGCAAACGGATTTCGGCGGCTTGTTGCGGAATAAATTTCGGTTCTGTAGTCATAATGGTTTTTCCTGCGGCAGCCTGTGGCAATTCATCCGTCGCCCGCTCCTTGGTGGCTGCATCCGCCAGATACGGAAGCACCATCCATTCCATAAATCGTTTGATAAACGTTGATTTTCCGGTGCGAACCGGACCGACTACCCCTATGTATATTTCCCCACCGCACCGTTCTCTGATATTTTTGTATAAATCATATTCGTTGTTCCTGTCCATAAAAAAACATCCTTTCCATACTTAAAACATTGTATGAAAAGGATGTTATGTTTATGCTTTACCTATACTATAAAACGCATTTTTCCCGGCAAACATCTGTAATTAATTTCTGTTACATCACCCAGATACTCTCCATCTGTATGTAATGCCATTGGCTTTTTAATTTTAATTTCGATATTTTTACAATCAAATACCTTAATACCATTAAGACGCTCATGGGTACCGGTTGCTAAAAATGGCAATCGGAGCAACGCCCCCAGCTTTGTAAATTTGTAAACAAAACAAATAGAAAGTAAACCGTCTTGTACACTTGCTTTCGGTGCCATTGGCACACCACCACCCTCGGCTTTCGCATTCATTGCGGCTGCAAAAATGGTTCTCTTAAAGTTCAACGTATTAGAACCATCTACTTTTACTGCCATATCTGCCTTTTCCATTGTAAATAGGGATTGTATTGTCACAATAAGGTAAGAAACCTTGCCAAGACCTAACTTATTCAGAATTACCTTTATTCCGGAAGTAGCATTTTTCTTACACACTAGTGCATCCATACCGACCCCTGAACTAATGGCATATTTACGCGGCTTCTTGGCTGCAGGCCACTGTGCCTCACCAATATCAATTCGCTCATAGCTATCCGTTCCCTGCTCTACGCACTCTAAGATACGTGCAAGACGCTCCTTCGGACTTTTCTTGATTCCTAAGTTTCTTGCAAAATCATTACCGGAACCTGCCGGAATCAAAGAAATACGTACTTTTTCAAAATCTGTAATTCCATTGATTACTTCATTTAAGGTTCCGTCACCGCCAACTACTACGATACAGATATCTTCTTCCTCTTTTTCGCTAATCATTTTTGCAAGTTCCGTAGCATGCTCTTTATACTCTGTCATGTATACTTTATACGGTATCTTCTTCTCGCGCAATTCAATTTGAACCTGACGCCATACACCTATGCCTTTTCCGGTTCTCGCCATTTCATTTGCAATAAAATATAACATTATTCTTCTCCTGCCCTTAATAGGACGACTACATGTACTCCACGTCTATTTATTCAATCTTCCATACATTTCCATGTATTTATAGACTTTCTTAGCATCTTTCATGTTAATCTGGTCTGCTGTCGCTCTCCACTCCCAGTTACCGCCTAACGTAGACGGTGTATTCATACGGCCTTCTGATCCAATACCAATGATATCCTGCATTGTTACTACCGCCAAATCTGCTACTGAGCTCCATGCACCACGCATCATTCCCCAGTTATAACCCTCTTCTTTTGTAAGGTTCAAATATTCTTTTGCAAATTTTACACTTTCCTTCGGTGCAGTCTTCAGCCAGCCCATGCTGGTATCATTATCATGTGTACCTGTGTATACCACACAATGATTCGGATATGTATGCGGTAAATAATTACTGCCTTCTCTTGAATCAAATGCAAACTGGAGTACTTTCATACCCGGGAATCCGGAATCCGATACCAGCTGCAATACAGAAGGTGTTAAAAATCCAAGGTCTTCTACGATAATATTAAGCTTTCCTAATCTTCTCTCTAAAGTCTGGAACAAGTCCATACCCGGTCCCTGTCTCCACTCGCCATTCTTCGCTGTATCATGACTTGCCGGAATCGCATAATAAGAATCAAAACCGCGGAAATGATCAATACGAACCACATCATAAAGTTTTGATACTGCTCCAACTCTTCTGGTCCACCATTCATAATCATCCTGCTTCATTACGTCCCAACGGAATAATGGATTGCCCCATAACTGTCCATCTGCGGAAAATGCATCCGGAGGACATCCTGCCACATCGATTGGTTTTAAGTTCTCATCTAAGTAGAACTGTGATGGATTAGCCCAAACATCTGCAGAGTCACCTGCTACATAAATCGGAACATCACCGATAATTTCGATACCTTTTCCGTTTACATATTCTTTTAAACTTCTCCACTGCTTATAGAACAAATACTGAAGCATTTTATAGAACATAATATCTTCTGCGTACTGATGTCTTGCACCTTCTAATGCATCCCACCAACGAAGTCTTAAACCATCTTCCCATTCAAACCATGCTGCACCGGCATGTGCATCTTTCAATGCCATAAATAAGGCGTAGTCCTCTAACCAGTATGCCTCTTCTTCACAAAATCTATAAAAATCATCCGGGATTGCTTTTACAAATCTCTCATATGCCAATCTTAAAAGCTGATATCTGGACTGATACATTACTCCAAAATCTACATAGTGAGGGTTGCTTCCCCACGGGAAGGACTCACATTCTGATTTTTTCAATAATTTTTCTTTGCATAAGGTATCCAAATCAATAAAATATGGATTACCTGCAAAACTTGAAAAAGACTGATATGGTGAATCACCATAACTAGTCGGACAAATCGGTAAAATCTGCCAGTATTTCTGTCCGGCTTTTTCCAAATAATCCGCAAATTTGCGAGCTTCTTTTCCCATCGTACCAATACCGTATGGAGTTGGTAACGAAGAAATGTGCATTAAAATGCCACCACGTCTCATAACTCTTTCTTCCTCCACTATTCGCCTTTGGCGCTATTTCATAACCCGTATGCTCTCCCCGCTTACAAGTTCAAACGGAACAATTTCATGAATTGCATCTTTTTTCAATTCAATCTGTCCGAATAATATCTCAACACTACGTGTTGCTAAAATCTGATACTGCTGTTTCACAGTAGCTAGTTTGGGATTATAATACTCTGCTAACGGAGTTCCGTCAAATCCAATTACAGAAATATCCTCCGGCACACGATAACCCTTATCCCGCAATGCTCTGATTGCACCGATTGCCATTACATCTGACATTGCAAAAACGGCTGTCAAATTCGGATATTTTTCAATTAAACGTCCCATACCTCTATACGCACCGTCAAACGAGTATCTCGCTTTTTCATAACAACGTTCTTCATCAAAATCAACCCCGTGATTCTTAAAACTCTCTAAGCAGCCTTTTTGACGCTGGCGACTGGTGTGAGACTTCTCCAGATTACCTCCGAGAATTCCTATTTCCTTATGTCCCGCAGCAAACAATGCCTCTACCGCACACCGTGCAGCTTCGATATCATCAATTGCAACCGATGACAAATTGTTAAAACTCATGTCATTTGCACGGTTTGTCACCAATACACATGGTACATCTACCGCTGCGAAATCTTTCTCGAAGTACTCCGGATTACCACCGAGGAACAAAAGCCCTAATGGTTTACGTTCTCTGCAAAGCAGAATAGCCTGCTCCACCTCGTTATCGTCTTCATCTAAATACGAGAGAACGAGCGTATAATCTGTCTTCTCAATCATTCGTTGAATTTCTTCCACAATGCTGGCAAACAACATATTAGAAGTACCTCTGACCAGCACACCGATAGCCTTAGAGTTACTTTGCTTTAAGTGCTTCGCATTATTATTTGGAACAAAATGAAATTTCTCTACTGTCTCTTCAATTTTCTTCTTCGCATCCGGACTTACATCATTCCTATGATTTAAAACTCTGGACACAGTACTAATCGAATACCCTGACTCTCTGGCAATATCCTTTATCGTAACCATATTTCTTCCTATTCTTCCATTTACATCTATAAAATGACATAAACTATCAATCTATATAATACCAGAAAAAGATACCTCTCTACAAGTAAAATCTTCCCTTTTTTTATCGAAAATAAAATTCCATATTTTCAATAAACAAATCCATAAAAAAGTCATTCGTCGCCAAATCCACATAACAGGCATTTTCTATATAATCTGATAATGCTCCTCCTTCACAAGCGTACTTGACAGTACCAAGCAGACTACTGTTGTTAATCGGCAGTATGCATCCCCGTAGTTCCTGCGGTAGCAAACCTACTTTTGTGGCATTTTCTACATTCATCTGTGCCGAAAAACCTCCTGATATATATAGTTTTTCAATCTCCTCATAAGAAACACCTGCTGTATGCATTAATGCACAGATTGCAGAATATACTGCGGATTTTGCCAATTGGAACTGTCTTACATCTGACTGTAATAACGTAACCCCTTCTGTAATAACATAATCTCCTTGTTCCATATATCCGGTTTCATCAATAATCCCGACACGCACCAATTCTGCTATGACATCCACCAGCCCCGTACCACAAATCCCTTTCGGTTTCATTGCTCCTATAGTACGAAACGCTGATTTCTTGTCCGCATCAATTGAAAAAGACGTAATTGCTCCTTCTGTGGCACTCATTCCACAAGAAATATCAGCACCTTCAAAACACGGTCCTGCTGCGGCAGAGGTACACAATATTTTCTCTTCTGAGAACAATATTATCTCCGCATTTGTTCCCAAATCTACCAACAGATAGTATGCTCCTTTTTCCGGCATTCCAACATAATTCATTCCCGCCACCAAATCGGCTCCTACAAAAGCAGAAACCGACGGCAGCAACGTAATATTCCGGATTCCATTTAGTCCGAGTGTCGCTGCCGGCTTACACTGCTCTTTTAAAAACACCGGTCTATATGGTGCCACACCCATAGGCGATGGATCTACTCCATTTAGAATATGAAGCATTGTCGTATTCCCTGCCACATACATGTCTAAAAATCGTTCTGTTTGAAATCCCTTCCGCATTTGATTTAGTTCTGCAATCAGAATCTCCTGTAATTTTTCTACTCCTTGTTTTTTGCAGTAATCAATTCTTGTAATGATATCGGCTCCAAACATTCTTTGTGGATTAGCAGCTGTCTCAACCTGAACAACCCGTTGCTCATCCAAAGATATAAGCGCCAGAGCAAGCGTGGTAGTACCGACATCTAAAGCAAAGCATAAATGTTCTGTCATATTACCATTTTCCTCTGCTCCCGTCTCCGATACGACATGTCCCTGTTCCATAAGTTCTACTGTCACGTCTGACTGTAGAACATACCGGCAAGCTCTCTGTTCTTCATTATCCACAAGCACCCGGCACTTCCCACAAGTTCCTCTTCCACCACAAGGTTGCTCTATTTTTTTCCCATACTTTATCAGGACATCTGCCAAGCATTGCCCTGCTTCTGCTAACAACAGTTCACTTCCCACTTTTACTTTTATCATACTATTCCAACTTTCTTCATCTAAATACAATATTCATTATATCAGAAAAACTCCGAAAATAAATGTGATTTATGCACTTACATAAGGTAGAATGTTGACATTCGACACATTTACATAATATAATTTTAAATATAACGGATTATCTCAAGTAGAGATTACCAAGAAATCAAGGAAGTATTTATTATGAAAGAAATTGTCAAAAAGAAACTTGAACAAAGTGCCAAAAGTGCCGGTACTTCTATCAAATGGGTTGTATTCGCACTGATTACAGGTCTGGTAGTCGGCAGTATTGCTACTATGTTCCATTTTTCTATTTCTATTGCCACTATGGTCCGTGAGAAATCTTCTTGGATCATTTTCTTATTGCCAATCGGCGGTTTAATTATTGTCAGATGCTATCGTATGGTAAAGGATGATAAAGAACTCAGCACCAATTCTGTATTATCAGCCATTCACTCCAATGAAAAATTACCATTAAAAATGGCACCATTGATTTTCGTTTCAACTGTTATCACTCACTTATTCGGCGGTTCAATCGGACGAGAAGGTGCTGCTTTACAGCTTGGCGGAAGTATCGGTAACGGCTTAGGTTCCCTCTTCCGTTTTGATGATAATGACAAACATATTATGATTATGTGCGGTATGAGCGCTGCTTTTGCCACTCTGTTCGGTACACCGATGGCAGCCGCAATTTTCTCTATGGAAGTTATCAGTGTCGGCATCATGCAGTATTCTGCACTTGTTCCATGTGTCATTGCCTCGCTTTCCGCATTTTCGGTCGGACAGCTTTTCGGAGTTGGTCAGGAACTGTTTCTTGTATCTAATGTACCGAATTTTACTATTTTTTCTGCCACTAAGATAAGTATTCTCGCTGTACTCTGTGCGGTCTTAAGCATTGCATTCTGTGTTATGCTGCATCAGACAGAGCACTTATACAAGCGTTTATTTAAAAATCCTTATCTACGCATTGTTATCGGTGGCTGTATTGTTATCCTGCTGACTATACTCGTAGGAAGTCAAACCTATAACGGAACCGGTATGTTATTAATTGAGCAAGCATTTAAAGGAGAAATTGTCCCTTATGCATTCTTATTAAAAATGATATTTACCGCTCTGACCATCGGTGCCGGCTATAAAGGCGGTGAAATTGTTCCTTCTTTTGCCATCGGTGCAGCCTTTGGTTGCATTTTCGGCAATATTTTAGGATTTGCTCCCGAACTTTGCACTGCAGTCGGAATGGCTTCCCTCTTCTGTGGTGTCACTAACTGTCCGATTACTTCTCTGCTTATCAGTTTTGAATTATTCGGATACGACGGAATGCCATACTATTTGTTAGCAGTTGCTTTCAGTTATATGTTATCCGGTTATTACGGTCTTTACAGCAGCCAGCGAATTATGTATTCAAAATATCGTACAAAATACATCAACAGATTGTCGAAGTAAAAATGAATCGCCAAGCGGCACCCAAATGACATGGTTAAAATAATTCTTTTTCGGTATATGCAGAAAAATCTTTTTTCCAGCTCCTAAAAAATATGTTATGCAAACCCAAAATCGCATTTAATCACGAAAAAACAGTGTTATGTAAGCCAAACATTACGTTTTACTATGAGAAAATACTTAATTTTAGGAACTAAAAATATAATTTTTTTGCATATACCGAAAACCACACATTATTCGTTTACATAACATTTCGAGTTAACTCCCAACTGTTACCTTTCTTCCACGAAGCTGCATCTGCAATGATTTCCCGTTGCTTATCAGCTAAATATCTATGAAAAGAGTATCGTTCAGTACAATTCGGAGTGAATCTCTTCCAGCAATTCCTGTATTCTCATACCTCCCAATTCTCCCTCGTCACGTTTACGGACAGAAACAGTATTGCTTTCAGCTTCTTTTTCACCTACTACCAGAATATAAGGAACTCGCTCCATACGGGCAGCACGGATTTTATACCCGATTTTCTCTGCACGGTCATCCAGCTCACAGCGCAGTCCTTCTGCTTCCAACTGCTCTTTTACTGCTTTTGCGTACTCATTAAATTTATCGGAAATTGATAATATTTTTATCTGAACCGGAGACAGCCACAATGGGAATTTTCCTTCAAAATGTTCGATTAAGATACCGATAAAACGCTCAATAGAACCAAATACCACTCGGTGTATCATAATCGGGCGGTGTTTTTCCCCGTCTGCACCCGTGTATTCTGCTTCAAACCGCTGCGGAAGCTGGAAATCAAGCTGAATCGTACCACACTGCCATGTTCTTCCGATAGAGTCCTCCAAATGGAAATCAATTTTCGGACCATAAAAAGCTCCATCCCCTTCATTCACCACATAAGGAATTTCCGATGCATCCAGTGCTTCTTTTAAACCGTTTGTCGCAACTTCCCAGTCAGCATCACTGCCAATCGAATTTTCCGGTCTTGTCGATAATTCTACATGATACTTAAAGCCAAATCTGGAATACACTTCATCTATCAGACGGATAACACCCTTTATTTCTTCCGGAATCTGCTCCTGTGTCATAAAAATATGTGCATCATCCTGTGTAAAACAACGCACTCGCATCAGACCATGCAATGCGCCGGATTTCTCATTGCGGTGTACCAGTCCCAATTCTCCTACACGCATCGGCAAATCTCTGTAAGAATGCGGTTCCATTTTATAAACAAGCATACCACCCGGACAGTTCATCGGCTTTATTGCAAAATCTGTTTCATCAATGACCGTTGTATACATATTTTCTCTGTAATGCTCCCAGTGTCCCGATGTCTCCCACAATTCTCTGTTCAGCATCATCGGTGTAGAAATCTCTACATATCCCTCTCTTGTATGAATTTTACGCCAATAGTCCACCAACAGATTTTTCAGCACCATGCCTTTCGGAAGGAAGAACGGAAATCCCGGTCCTTCCTCCATCATCGTAAACAGTCCCAGTTCTTTTCCCAATTTTCTGTGGTCGCGCTTTTTTGCCTCTTCAAGTCTTGTTAAATATGCATCTAATAATTCTTTACTCGGAAAAGAGGTTCCATAAATTCTCGTAAGCATTTTATTTTTCTCATCCCCGCGCCAGTACGCACCTGCTACGGACAGTAATTTGAATGCTTTTACAGCACTCGTATACGTCACGTGCGGTCCTGCACATAATTCCACATACTCTCCCTGTGCAAAAAAGCTTAACTCCTCCTCTTCCGGTAAATCTTTTATCAATTCAACCTTGTAGTTTTCGCCTTTCGCTTCCATTGCATTAAGTGCTTCTTCTCTGCCTAATGTATAGTGTGATAACTTTAAATTTTCTTTTACAATTTTACGCATTTCCGCTTCAATCTCCGGAAATTTTTCTTCCGAAAAATCAAATTGAAATTCAAAATCATAATAGAATCCGTCTGCTGTTGCCGGTCCGATGGCACATTTTGTCTTCGGATACAGTCTTTTTACTGCCTGTGCCAATATGTGCGCACTCGTATGCCGAAATGCATTTCTTCCGATTTCCTCCTCAAATGTCACTTCACTGATTGTTCCGTCTTTCTTGTAAATTTTCATAATTTCCTTCCTTTCTTGCGATGTTATGAAAAGAACAAAGAGCGGTATCGCTTTGCGATTAATTTCTTGTTCGCGAGGTGCGCATCCTGCACGGAGTGCTTTTTATTTCAAAAAAAACACCCTTAAAGATACTTTTGTACCTTTAAGGGTGCAGTTGCACTATTTGGGCTTTGCAGCTGGGGAATGGTTTTCACATAGTATCTTCATAAACGTCTTCCACCAATTGACGTTCTCTCTGGATGCCCTTCCTATGCTACTTGTTTCCGTCATCGCTTTTCTTGACAACTATTTTTGTAGATATCTGCTATCGGCAGGTTCTTTACCCTATTCTATTGTTTTTACTCATTAATCTACTCCTTTACAAAAAATAGGGGCTGTTTTTTCTCTATTTGACTATATTTTACATTCTTTTCGGATATTCTCAATAAAATATCACTCAGGCAGATATTTCTCTTGAAAAAGCCCTCATGCTGTGCTATATTTGAGTTAGAAAAAGGGAAAGCTAGAGAAGTAGCTTACCCCCAATAATTAAATAACTGTTTTATCAACAGCCGTCACTATTGGCAGTAGTGGCGGCTATTTTCGTTTATCCTTGAAAATCTTATAACAAAGACTCACAAGGGCAACAATGAATGTACAAAGCTGAAACAAATCAGAATATGTAATCATTGGCAACGCCCTCCTTTCTTTCGTCTGGAGGGTTAGCCGCCGGAAGCATTTACATGCTTTTGCTCTCTAGTTTCCCGTGTGCCTATCATATCATCACAGCAACCTATTTTCAATCAAAATATGTCTCCAATGCCACATTTTCCACATTTTTTGTCAATAGGATTTCGGCAGTTTTTCATAAAGCAGTAACTATTCAGCCCATGCCATTCGCAAAGACCCTTAAATCACCTTCGTTGTCCACTTCGAGCAATCCCAGACCTCGCTTACGATATCCTCATAAAATTCCGGTTCATGGCAGATTAACAATACGCTTCCTTTGTATTCTTTCAAAGCGCGCTTTAATTCATCCTTCGCATCTACATCCAAATGGTTCGTCGGCTCGTCCAAAAGCAGAACATTGGTCGTGCGGTTAATAAGCTTACAAAGTCTTACTTTTGCCTGTTCGCCACCACTTAACACACGCACAAGGCTCTCGATATGCTTTGTCGTCAGTCCGCATTTTGCAAGTGCGGAACGCACCTCATACTGTGAAAAAGAAGGAAACTCTTCCCAGATTTCTTCAATACAGGTATGATTATTTTCTTCCTTGATTTCCTGCTCAAAATAACCGATTTCCAGATTTTCGCCAAGTTCTACACTTCCGCTTAATGCAGGATTCAGTCCTAAAATGCTGCGTAATAACGTTGTCTTGCCAATACCGTTTGCACCCACTAACGCAATCTTCTGTCCACGCTCCATTGACAAATTCAGCGGTTTGGATAATGGCTCATCATAACCAATCACTAACTCTTTTGTCTCGAATAAATATCTGCCCGGTGTCTTACCCACTTTGAAGTTAAACTCCGGCTTCGGTTTCTCTGCAGCCAGTTCAATAACATCCATCTTATCCAACTTTTTCTGACGGGACATCGCCATATTTCTTGTCGCTACACGCGCCTTATTTCTTGCCACAAAATCCTTTAATTCACTGATTTCCTGCTGCTGTTTGCGGTAAGCCGCCTCAAGCTGAGACTTCTTCACCTCATAAACCTCACGGAATTTATCATAATCTCCCACATAACGGTCGAGACGCTGATTCTCCATATGATAAATAATATTGATTACCTCATTTAAGAACGGAATATCATGAGAAATCAGAATAAATGCGTTCTCGTATTCCTGTAAATAGCGTTTCAGCCATGTAATGTGCTCTGCATCTAAATAGTTCGTCGGCTCGTCCAGCAACAAAATATCCGGTTTTTCCAGCAAAAGCTTTGCAAGCAGAACTTTCATACGCTGACCGCCACTCAAATCGGTCACATCATGGTCTAAGCCCAAATCCAAAAGTCCGAGTGCACGCGCCACTTCTTCCACCTTTGAATCTATTATATAAAAATCATGCATGGTAAGCGTGTCCTGAATCACACCAAGTTCTTCCATCATGACCTCCATCTCTTCCGGAGATGCATCACCCAATTTATCGCAGATGGCATTCATCTGTTCTTCCAATTCAAACAACCATGCAAACGCTGACTTTAAAACACTTTCAATTGTCATGCCCTTTGTCAGTGTAGAATGCTGATCCAGATAACCTACACGGACATTTTTTGCCCACTCGATTTTCCCTTCATCCGGCATTAACTTTCCGGTCACGATATTCATAAACGTAGACTTGCCTTCGCCGTTTGCGCCTACAAGTCCAATATGTTCGCCTTTTAACAGACGGAACGATACATCATTAAAAATAGCTCTGTCTCCAAAACCATGTGTCAAATGTTCTACATTTAAAATACTCATAATTCCCTCTCATCTTGCCGGAATACCGACTCTCTGTTGTTCTTTTATTGCAATCATTCCACCCCATTTTATCTGCCAATGCACATAAAATCAATCCTAATTTTATAAAAGTGATTTTTCTCTCATATTTTCTAAATTTTTACATATTTTTAGATATTTTTTTGAACTTATTTCCCAAATCCTTCCATTCATGTTATACTTGAATTAAGACGTTGTCGAAAATGTCTGTTCCTGTATTACTGCATACCACGTGAACAGTACATTTCTCCAACACACTTAATACAATTATGGCAGGTCGTTACTCCTGCCGAGAAAAGAGAGGTACGCTTACTACTATGAAACTAAACTACAAACGCACCACACTAATCGGTCTTGCATTTCTGTCTATTTCGGCATTTTGGCAGATGTATGACAACATCATTCCATTGATTTTAAAGAACACTTTTCAGCTAGGCGAAACATACACCGGTATCATTATGGCAGCTGACAATATTCTGGCCTTGTTCTTATTACCGATATTTGGTTCTTTATCTGACAAAGTCTCCACACCTATCGGCAAAAGAATGCCTTTCATTTTAATTGGAACCGGACTCGCATTTGTATTTTTACTCCTACTAAATTATTCCAATCAAGCAGGAAACCTGCTCCTCTTTATAGGAACTCTTTTCTTCCTTTTGATTGCAATGGGACTCTACCGCTCACCTGCAGTTGCGTTAATGCCGGATTTAACACCGAAGCCATTACGAAGCAAAGGCAATGCTATTATCAACTTAATGGGTGCAATTGGTGGTGTTTACACTTTACTTATGATTCAGCTTTTAGTCGGAAGCGGTGATACACCGGATTACTTTCCACTATTTTTATCCGTTGGTTTACTTATGATTATAAGCGTTGCGATTTTGTTCCTGACTATCAAAGAGAACAAACTCCGCCAAGAAATCAACATTGATGATAATGCAGAAGAAAATGATAATATTCCAATGAGTACTTCTGAACTTCCTCCGGAAGTAAAGAAAAGCTTATTCTTCATTTTACTTTCTATTTCATTATGGTTTATTTCATACAATGCCGTTACTACTGCTTTTTCCCGTTATGCAACTCACGTATGGGGCATGCAGAACGGCGGTTATGCCAACTGCTTACTTGTAGGCACGGTTGCTGCGATTATCAGTTATATTCCAATCGGTCATATTTCGAGCAAAATCGGCCGTAAAAAAACAATTATGCTGGGTATCGTTTTACTTGCTTCCTGCTTCTTATGTGCAAGCTTTATGGACCATTACCATTGGATTATGAATATCTTCTTTGCAATTATTGGTTTTGCATGGGCAGCCATTGGTGTAAACTCACTTCCTATGGTCGTTGAGATGTCAGCAGCCGGCGATGTTGGTAAGTATACCGGTTTGTATTATACTTTTTCCATGGCAGCACAGGTTGTCACACCGATTTTATCCGGTTTCTTATTAGAGCACGTGTCTTACCGCACACTGTTCCCATATTCCGTTGTTTTCGCAGCATTGGCGTTTGTTACAATGTCTCAGGTAAAACATGGTGATTCAAAACCAGCACAAAAAAAAGATATGTTAGAAAATTTTGATGTAGAGGACTAAGAAAATGAAAATCTTACTAATTATATTACTTGTTCTGTTGGTGTTATATCTGTTTCTGATTGCACCAAGAATGTTTAACAAACCAAACCGCAACCGACTAATGGGAGTACACTATGCACACCGTGGACTTTTCGATAATAAAACCGCTGCGCCTGAGAACTCTCTTGCAGCTTTCCGTCTGGCAGTAGAAAATGGATACGGAATTGAAATGGACGTACAACTCAGCAAGGATGGTATTCCTGTCGTTTTCCATGATGCCAGTTTAAAACGCATGTGTGGTGTAGACGGAAACGTCTGGGAATATACATTAGCTGAATTACAGCAAATGAAACTTGCTTCCTCTGACGAAACGATTCCTACCTTTGCAGAAGTCCTTGAAACAATCGGCGGAAAAGTGCCTCTGATTATCGAATATAAACTGGATCAGGTACAGACAAAAGTATGTGAACTCGGAAATGAACTACTCACTGCCTATGAGCAGAAATATAATGCTCCATACTGCATTGAAAGTTTTCATCCGCTTGCTGTTATCTGGTATAAGAAAAACCGACCGGATGTTATCCGCGGTCAGCTTTCCAAGGAATTTTTCAGAGATAAGGAGCATGATGGGCAGCCACACCTGATTTTACTGGCATTTCTCTTAAGTAATGTAGTCTCCAGACCGGATTTCATCGCTTATCAGCATACAGACTACAAAAATATTTCAAGAAGGCTCTGTAAAATGATGGGAGCACTTTCCGTTACATGGACGATTCGCTCCGGCGAGCAATATGAGAAAGTCAAAAATCAATTTGACTTATTCATTTTTGACAGTTGTAGGTTATAAACCTAATTTAGAACTATAAAAGTGGATTTATTGCGTGCTGCAACTTGTGATAGGGGATGTTTTAGGCGAATAGATTTTATGTTGTTTTAGAGAAAAGCTTAGAAATACTCTTAGACGTCTGACAGAAGCTCATTTTGTGTTCGCTAATGTGTTGAACAAATTTCAGTTTCTGTCTGTATAACACGAACCTGCCGGTTAACGTCTTGCAGTGTTACTAACAGACATGTGCTGATAAAGTCATGATTAAATCTGCGCGTTAAAACTCAAAAATCCCGGACATTTAGGTGCCAATTAATTTTGACAACTATGTGTCCGGGATTTTTTCAAACAAGTTGACGCTGCAGATTATGTTTTACCAACACATGTCTGTAAGGAACACTAAACAAGCCATTAAAGGCAGTTCGTGATTATGCAGACAGAAACTGAAATTTGCTTCAACCTTGAGCGAACATAAAAAATCATTTTTCTGTCAGACGACCAAGTAGTATTTCAAGCTTTTTGATATTACAACATAAAATCTATTCGCCTAAAACATGCCCTATCACAACCTACAGCACGCAATAAATCCACTTTTACAGTTCTTATTTACAATACATTTCATATACTTCAAAAAAGTTTTCAGTCATAACACCGGATGTACTGTCAACCTTAAGTGCTTCCCACGCATCCGTATTTATGTAAGAAGACAGACTCTCAACAAACTCATTATACACATCATCAAAAGCTTCTTTCTCACGCTTTTCAACGATTGTCACTTTATTCGCTTCTGTAAGTTCTTCGTTATACTTATTCAGACACTTAATAAAATAATAACCATTCTCTACAGCAATTATCTCAGATACTTCATTATCATTCAGCCTAAACACCACTGCTTCTGCTTCTTCAGGCAAATCATCTCTACAAATATTTGCCTGAATACTTGGCAGTTCGTTATAAACATTTGCCACACTGCCAAAATCTTCTCCGTTTGAAAGCTTCGTTCTGACCATATTCGCATCTTCGGCATCTGTCACATAAATCTGCATTACTTCCATCACTCTGGCTTCATCATCACTTACCTCTCCGTTAATTTCGCCCGTAAGGTAATTGTATACTTTCTGTGCCAACGCATAATGTCTGTAATACTCTGCAATTTCTGTTTCAGACACCCCCAAATACCCCTTGTCTTCTCTCGTCAATGAATCATAATATGCTGCTGCCGCCTCTAAAATTTTTGCATTATCATCTTCATTCAATTCCAGTCCCTGCTGCTTCGCGAGCTGTGTCATACATGCTACTGTTACTAATTTATTCAACGTAATAGTTTTAATATATTCTTCCAGAGATGCATCTCCAAAATCATGCTCCCACAAATCCAGCGTATATGCTTCGCCATAAATATTCTGGTAATTAGCCAGATAAAGCTTTGCTTCCTTAACACTACAAGAAACATCGCCTATCTGAAACACATATCTGCTGCTAAGGGGTTTTAGCACAACAATATTCTTATTGCCAATTTGACAGCCTGTTAAAATCACACAAAAAAGTAAACAAACCGCCAGTAAACCTCTTATGTTCTTCATACCTTTAACCCTATTCTATTACACTTCTGCACTTGTGGCATTATGCTTCTACAATCAAAAATCTACCGCTTGGCAGAGCGAATACTTCGCATGCCTCTAACAGTTCCTCATCTGACATTCCGGAAATATCAGCCTCATCTTCAAAATAAGCACGAACACCTTTCAAATTCTTCACAACGATTGCCATGCAGTCTTCCAAAAATTCCTCTGCTTCTTCCGGTGTCTCAGCGATACGCTCCGGCAATAACTGTTCCTGATGCTCTAAAAAATAAAATAAACATTCATCATCATATTCTCTCATACTTCATTCTCCCATTCTTCGAATAAAACATTTGTGTCACTTACTACCTTACCACAAATAAATATCAATTCCAAGCTTTTGTAATTCATGATAAATAGCAGATATCGGCAATCCTACGACATTATTATAGTCACCATCGATTTTTTCGATGTAAATAGCACATTTGCCCTGAATACCATATGCACCGGCTTTATCCATAGGCTCTGCCGTTGCAATATAACGATTGATTTCCAAATCACTCATTTTACGCATGTGCACGTTCGTCTTCTCGTAAAAAGTATGTGCACCGGCTTTGCCACTCTTATCCAGAAAAACTAATGTTACACCGGTGTATACAGAATGTACCTTCCCCGATAACATGGATAGCATCCGATATGCATCTGCTTCATCCTTTGGTTTGCCTAAAATCTCTACTCTACCGCTTTCATTCTCTGCTGCCACTACTGTATCAGCTCCAATAACCAGCATATCCTGTGGTGTCGTAATTTCGTCATGATTTTCCGAAAAGTGGCTTATCATTCCAGCCACCTCGACTGCTTTCTGACGTGACAACTCCATTACCACTTCTTCCGGCTTGGTTTTTGTAATAACTTCCTCACCTTTTGCCGGAACAATTTCAAATTCCAATCCTATCTGCTCTAATAATTCCTTTCTGCGCGGTGACGCAGAAGCTAATATAATTTGTTTCATTTTCCCTCCGCTCTGTTACACAGCGATTACCTCGCCAAATTTGAATGCGTAGATTAATTTTTCTTTTACCTTTAAGCCGGAATCTGCAAAAACACGATTCAAAGCATCTGCATACAGATTCAACTGTTCTTCATAACGCAAAATAAGTTCTTGTGGATTTCCGACAGCATCCGTCTTATAATCCAGTAATACAATTCCATCATCTTCTATCCAGAACACGTCGATAATCCCTTGTATCAGTGTCATATCCTCTTCTGAAAAACTCATTACAAACGGCTTTTCACGATACAGTTTTCCAATTTTTGCCGCATGTTTCATCCGTACTCCGGTCTCCGAATCCAGGAATTTCTGTATTTTTGATAACTGTACCAGCTTACTTAATTCCTGTGTGATGCGCCCCTCATCAAGCATTTCCTGCAACTGTTCTCTTGGACTTGTCTCACTTGTAAAATTATAGCACTCCATCACACGGTGTACCGCAGTACCTCGCAGTGCCCCCTCGTTGACATCTGATGTGCTTTCACCAAGTTCTGTATCCTCCGGTTTCTGTATGAATTTCGGCAGATATGGTACAATAACTTCTTCTGCAAACACCGGCAAACAATCTGTATCCTCTGCTTCAAAAGCTTCCCTCATAGCACGATGCTTCAATTCCGATACCGAGTACTTATTCTTCTTCGTATCATCAATCTCATAAGGATATCCGTCTTTGAAACGCGCTTTTAGGACTTCTATCATCGCTTCCGGGACTGCTTCAATTTCTGCCATCCGCTCTGCTTTTTCTTTTGCTGCAATAACCTGTTTTTCTACTTCTTCTGTAACCAACTCTTCCGCTGATACATAAGTAAGCGAATACTTATCCCCATAAGAAAGGAAAGCCGGTAACAGCCAATCTAAATATGTGGCTGCACTTTCACGTCTAAGATAAGACAAGAGCTCTCCCGCCTTCAAGTCATACATTTGTACGTCCTGTTCATACGCTTCCGCTTTTGCTCCAATATCCTTTTTACTTCCTGTCAAAATCAATTTTTCTTTTGCTCTGGTAAGCGCTACATAGAGTACCCGCAGTTCCTCACCTAAATTTTCTAAGTCGATTTGCTTTGCAATGGCACGTTTTGCAATAGTAGGGGTTTTAATCCGCCTCCTGCCGTCCATAACATCCAAACCAACACCATATTCCGGATGAAGCACCATTTTACTACGGGTATCCTGCTTATTAAAATTCTTGCCTAATCCGGAGACAAAAACAATCGGGAACTCCAAACCTTTACTTTTATGAATACTCATAATACGGACTACATCCTCGTTTTCACCGATTAAATCAGCCTCTCCGAAGTCCACATCATACTTCTGTAATTCATCTATATAGCGGACAAAACGGAACAATCCTTTGTAGCTTGTCTTTTCAAAAGCAATCGCCTTTTCTAACAACATATCAATGTTCGCCCGACGTCTTGCACCGGCCGGCATTGCCGTTACATAATTACCATATCCGGTTTCTTGTAAAATCAACTCTACCAGCTCATGAATCGGTGTATCCACCACTTTTGCACGCAGCCTGCTGTATCTCTGATAAAACTTCAGTAATTTTTCTTCTGCTTTTCCTGTTGGAACTTCCGTCTTCAGGTGTTCACACAATTCCAATACACTTTCATGAAATGGCACATCTTTTTTATACAGACGTAATACTGCCAATTCTTCATCTGTCATTCCACCCATCGGCGAACGTAAAACTCCTGCCAGCGGAATATCCTGTCTCGGATTATCCAAAATTCGCAACATAGATAAAACTGTCTGAACTTCCACGGTAGAAAAATATCCCGTCTGTGACACTGCATGTGCAGGGATACCCTCATCATTTAAGACTTGTGCAAAACTCTCTGCCCAGCCACTTAAACTTCTAAGCAGAATAACAATGTCAGAATAACATGCTGCTCTAAGTTCTCCCGTTTTCTTATCCGTCACCTGATATTCTTGTAATAACTTTTTAATGCGGTTTGCCACCATTTTTGCTTCTAACAGCTTCTTGTCAGAAAACTCCGTATCCTCTAATAACTCATCATTACTATCCAAAAGCAATACCTCTGCATTGGCATTCTCTACCGCAGGATAGCTTGCTCCCGGATATAATGCTGCCATGTCATCATATATGACGTTTCCAAGGTCTTTTCCCATAATACGATAAAAAATATCATTGGATGTCTCAAGCACTTCATTACGACTTCTAAAATTCTGATGTAAATCAATTTTCTGAGTAACTCCATCTTCACTTGAATATGAATCATATTTTTCCATAAAAAGTTCCGGTCTTGCCAGACGAAAACGATAAATACTCTGTTTTACGTCACCTACCATGAAGATATTATTTTCACCACGCTCCATACGGGAGATTGATGTCAAAATCGCTTCCTGTACATTGTTACTATCCTGATACTCGTCTATCATAATCTCCGCAAATGCATCACGGAATTCCTCCGCAGTTTTTTTAGCTTCTCCGGTCTCTTCATCCACTAAAATTTCCAGTGCAAAATGCTCTATATCATAAAAATCCACCAAATTCTTTTTCTTCTTGGCATCCGCATAGCTTTCTGCAAATTCTTCCGTCAACGCGATTAACGTCTCCGCCATCGGAGCTGCTTTCTGTAACTGTTCCACCATCTGTTCCGGTGACATAAAACAATACTGGGTTATCAGCTTTTTCACGACTGATTTTGCATCCTCGCGGATTGCTTTTACACGTTCTAATTTTTCCGGACTGCCGGTATATCCTCTGCTGCTTGCTAATTTCGTGTAACGAATGCCTTTTAATCCCTGATACAATTTTGTAAACGTATCTAACTCTGCAAGTCCTTCGTAAAGCTCCAAATCACTCTCTAATGCAGCACAATACATATTCGGTCCGTCTACGTCAGAAGCAAGTTCTACTGCCCCTTCTATCGACTTACAAAGGTCGCTTAACAACCGACGCATATTTTGAACCACCGGCTGCATCCAGACTGCAGTGTTCAGTTCTTCCGGTGTTGCAATCGCATAGCAATTCTTACACTTTGCAAGCCATTGTCTTGGCCATGGATAACTTCTGGAAAAATTATAAAGTCCCAGAATCATCTCTACTGCTGCATCATCACTACGACCGGAAGCATACCCCTCCATAAAATCAGAAAAAGCTTCCTCCGGCTCTTCATAGTGCGCCTCTAATACAGCCTTTATTACGTCTTCCCGCAATAGTTTTAATTCACCTTCATCTCCAATGCGGAAATTCGGCTCCATGTCAATCTCATAAAAATGATTACGCACTACATATAAGCAAAAACTGTCAATGGTGGTAATCTGGGCATTATGAATTAATGTCAGCTGGCGTTGCAAATGCTCATCTGTCTCGTTTTCTTCCAGTGCCCGTTCAATGGCGGCACCGATTCGTTCACGCATCTCCGATGCCGCAGCATTCGTAAAAGTAACAATTAAAAGCCGGTCAATATCTACCGGATGTTCTTTATCCGTTATAATTTTTATAATACGTTCCACCAAAACGGCTGTTTTACCGGAACCGGCAGCCGCAGAAACTAAAATATTACGATTTCGCAAATCGATAACTTTCTGCTGGTCATCTGTCCATTTCATCCCCATATCCTACTTGCCTCCTCGTAATTCTTTCTCATTGACTCCTACGTTGTGTCAAATTTCTCAGGGATTGTATATCGGTCGGAGATTCTCTTCCACATCTGATATCATTCCATATCCTGACTTCGCATTTTTTCTATAATAGTATCACTATCACCTACATTTTCTAACTTCTGATAGTCATGCCCAGGCAGTCTCGAATCAAATCCGCAAACAGCATGATACGGACAATAATCACATCCGCTTTGCTTATCCAGCTGATACGGTTTCATCGCCACATCACCCGCGAAAATACGTTTTCCGGTCTCGGTGATTTTCTTATTCACATATTCAGAAATCAGTGCAAATTCCTCAGTACTGGCCACTTTCGAAGTCGCCTTCAAACTTCCGTCTGCCTTAAGTCCCACCGGAATAACCGTAGAACTTCCGGTCAATTCTGTATCCATACCACGATATGCTTCCGGCTCATCATTCACCAGACCATTTAGCTTCAACTGTTCCAGTAACGCACCACGAATTTCTTCATCGGATTCATTTCCCATACCATCTACCATCGGATGCTTTACGTGATAATAAAAAATACCTGCCGGCTCCACCTGTTTCCCCGGGTGTTTTTTCTCAATCAGTTCCATCGCAGCATTCATATACACAACCAGCTGTAGCTGCAAGCCATGATACAGATTTAATAAAGAAAAGCTGGTATTTCCCGATTTGTAATCAATAATTCTGACATAAATTTTGTCGTTTTCTTCAAATGTGTCTACACGGTCGATACGTCCCCGAAGATTCATTTTTTCTTCGTCACTTAAATTAAAACGAATCGCATTAAAATCGCTATATCCGGAGAATGATACTTCAAACTCACTTGGTACAAAACGCCCCTTTTTTACCTGATGAATTAACGCCCAAACCGTGCAATACATAGTATGTTTCATTCTTGTAAGCAAATATCGGTTCCTTGAATCCTCAAATGCTGTGGCTCCCTTATAAGCTGCAATCGTCTCTTCCATCGCCTTCTCTACAAATTGATTTGCCACCTCTTGCGGCATATGAAACCAATCATAATCGGAATTTTCCACCTGCTTTGCAAAATGTTCCAATACCTCGTGATAAATATTACCCATATCCACGCTGGCAAACTGCAATAATTCCCGTTCTTTCAATCCAAGACCGTACTGTAAATAATGAGCAAATGCACAAGACGCAAAACGCTCCAAACGTGTCACACTATTTTCCAAAATAGTACCATACAATGCTTTTGTGACTGCATGGCTAATCGGTTCTTCTGAATATGAATCGTATGCCGCATCCAGCAAAATCTGCACCTGCTCTTTAAAATGCGCATCCTTTAAGTACCAATTAGTCAATGCATTCCAAAATTCTTCTTCCGACTTTTCCTGCAAACCCTGCAAAAAGAATTCCATTCCGCTTTCCGGTGTCAAAATCTGCTCCGCTGTACGCACCTGCGAAACTTCTGTTACTGCCAGTTGTGGAAATATTTTTTGCAAAGTTCCCACCAAATAAGACGGACGCAATAATTTCCCTTCTGTATTTACCTTAGATAAGGTAATATAAAGCAAGTCCGAAGGTTTTGTCATATTCAGGTATAAATAGAACTTTTGAATGAACACACGCTCTCTTGCACCCGGCGCCAGTTCTATTTTCGACTCATTTAACGTCTCACGTTCAAACTGCGAGATAATGCCGCCCTTACTATCGGACTTTGGCACAACCCCATCATTTACACCCACAAAAAACAATACTTTCACATGTTGTAAACGGGTACGTTCAATGTCACCGACAGTAACTTTATCTTTCCCCGGTGGTATCACTGCCACTTTTGCCGCATCAAAGCCCGCATCCATAATGTCCGAAAACTCACTTATGGTAATGTGCTCATTCCCCAAAAGTGCCACCACTTTATCCAACAAATCTATCAAAATACGATAAATCTGGCTATACTCTTTCGCCTTAGCAAAGTCTCCGGCAGTTTCGTAAAATACTTCCTTTTCCTTCATCTGACTTTCAACTTCGCAATTTTGCAGTAAATCATACAAAGCCAGCACTACCGTCTTTACTTGTACCTCATCCGCAAAAAAAGCCTGATACAATGGTAATAACAACTCCACAACCCTACTGCGATTCCGGTTTAACTTAAGCATCTCATCGTTCTCACCATCACGCACAAATGTCCATGTATTCTGCCATTTTTTTGCACCACGAATTCCCTTCGCCAACACATAATTCTCTAAAATATCTATCTGTACTTCCGGAATATCACACAATCCGCATCGCAAAAACCTAAACACACTCTCATAAGAAAAACCGGTCTCTACAATCTCCAATGCTGCCCTTACAAATTCTACCAACGGATGATATAAAATCTGCTTGGTCTGGTCTATGAAAAATGGAATACCATATTGTCCGAAGGCTTCCGGCACATAGTTCGAGTACAAATTCACATCACCGGTAACCACTGCAATATCTGCATAGTGATATTTTTCTTTGCGCACAAGTAAAGCAATCTCCTTCGCTACATAGAGCATCTCGTCCTTTGGATTTCTATGCAAGGACATCTGAATCTCTTCTGTCTTTCCATGCCATTTTTTATGCCACGGCCGGAATAAATTTTGTTCCATGAAATACAACGCACTCTTTTGTTCCAATCCGTACTCATCCGGCACATCAGATGTAGCCCCATTCTCCGACTGCACTTCAGTATGCATATAGCGCCAGCCCTTATCTAACACCACTGCATCTTCCACCTGCACATGCAATTCATCCGCCATCGTAAGCAATGTCTGTACTGTTTTTTTACTCATGGCGAACAATTCATGGTTACCTTTACTATGATAAAAATCTTCTCTATAGTCCATAGTCACCGAAACCATAAGACATTCTGCCACTGTCAATAGTTTTGAAATCAAACGATTCTGAATCGGTGTAAATCCCGTAAACTCATCAAAAACAATTACACTATCACGGACAATCGAAGACTTTTCTGCCACTTCCTCCAAAATTGTCAGAATCTCCTCGGAAGTAATAAATTTTCCCTCCAAAAAGCCCCGGAAACCTTGATACAACACCAATACATCCTTTAATTTCATCCGCAGTGTCTCACTAATATCTGCGCATGACAAAAACTCCTGCAACACGTCAGGAGTTATATTGTACTGGCTAAGTTCAGAGATGAAAGACTTTACCTCTCCTATATAGCCCATTTTATTCATATTACCGCCAAGGACTTTAAGCTCTGCTTTTTTCTCCTCTGCAATCTTACGAAGAACCAGATTTTTCCCTGTTTCTTCCAAGACCATTAAATTTTCCTGTCCCAGTTCGTCAAACACTCGATAAGCAAGACGTGCAAAGCTAAGCACATCCACATTCATAATAGCATGAGCGTTCTGCAAGCGCACCAATTCACGCTGAGTAGACATCGTGAACTGCTCCGGCACCAGAATTAAATAATTTTTGTCCGGATGCTGACCTGCTTCTTCTAATACCCGCTGATACAGGTATGTCGATTTCCCACTTCCGGAATTTCCAAAAATAAACTGAAGTGACATACTAATCCATTCCTCAAAAACTATTCACCAAATTTAAAATCCGGTCCTAAATTACCTTCTTTTAAATGCTTCCTGCATAATGCAATGTAAGAATCGTTACCACCCAAAACAACCTGCGCCCCTTCTCTTACAATTCCATATTCATTAAAACGTGCATTACATCTGGCTGCGCTTCCGCACCAGCACACTGTTTTAATCTCTTCAATAATATCTGCCCATGCCAATAACCACATGCTGCCCTCAAATGGCACATTACGGAAATCAGCACGCAATCCGTAGCAAATTACCGGTACATGCAAATCGTCCACGATATGTGTAAAAAACTCAATCTGTGCCTTCGGGCAGAACTGCGCCTCATCTATAATGACACAATCATATGCCTGAATTTCCTCATCCGGCATCTGCATTAACTCCTCTGTCCAGATACAGTTGCCTTTCAATCCGATACGGGAATAAATCACCTTCTCCCCATCTCTCGTATCAATCATCGGCTTTGCCAGCAATGCCTTCTTACCACGTTCTCTATAATTGTACTCGACCATCAGAGCATTTGCGGTCTTTGAACTTCCCATTGCTCCATATCGAAAATATAACTTTGCCATTTTTTCTCCTGCCTTGTATCTATTTTCTGCCATTTCTTTCGGCCTTCGCCTCACGATGTGCCGTATTTGCTTCTCTCTGTAGTATTCAGGGTTCTTTCCGGCGCTTTCGTTTGCAGGCATTCCCGTATATTGTATCATGTCTGTTGCGCTTTTTCTATAGAAATTCCACTAAATGTCTTTCTGTATCATTATCTCTGTTTTTCACACCTCGGTCATACCACCCAGCAGAATTCCGATGTTATCGCGGTAAATCTGTTCAAACTGCTCTATCGGAAGCGGATTTATTCCCTGCCCCACTTCAATCGTATACCCCGGACGGTTATAGTTCTGGATAAACCAGTCTTTATAACCTGCATAACCGGATGTAATCGGTGTTTCCTCAACCACATAACCACTCACCTGCCCAAAATAAAGTGCGATTTCACGCGAACGTGGTGGCTCATAATCCAGAAACTTCCAGTAAATCACTTCTCCCTGACTGTGATATGCCAGAATCAGGTCAAAATTCTCCTGTATGGTAAAATTGTAAACAGCAAGGCTTTCCGGCTCTGTCAAAGGTCCTTCTCCCACAAAATCACGTGGTGCAAAAGTCGTAAATCCCTGTGCAAATTTGTTTTCTCGCGCCAAAAGCCATTCTGCCGGAAACTGTAAATTCAAATCTACTCCACGGATATTCGCTTTCCAGCCATCCGGATAAGGAATGGATGGATAATTGTCCGCAATCTGCTCTGTATGTTGCAAAACTTCCTCACTTTTAATCGCACCATTTACCAAATCCACACCATCCGGATTGACCATCGACACCAGATAAAGCGTCACCCTCCGGAACAGTCTGCTCACATCTATTCCATACCACCTTTGTCTTGTATTATAAGCCTCTGCCAAATCCTCTGCGAATTTCAATATAACAGGTGTCGTAATCCATTCATTAGCATGAAATGCGGCATTATAAAATACTTTCTTTCTGCCTGCTCCCAGTTTTAAATAAAGCAGTGAATTACCAAGTACACTTTTTCCGATTTCCCCCACCTCGATAAACGGATATTTCTCTTTGAGTGCTCCAATCGTACTGCTGTTTATCTGAGAAGTGTAATTGATATCGGTACGAACAATCGCCATTTTTTGTCCTTTTTAGGTCGTTACATTCATTCAACGTATTATATGCAAAACCAGCAACTTCCTTGACTGGCATAATTCCAAACGGAATCCTTACACAACTTCAAAATAAAGCCGGAACAAAAGTACCTTCATTCTTTCACTCAATGCCAACTGCCTGCTTTGCCAGTCTGTCAGCTTCTTCATTTCCTTCTACACCGGAATGTCCTTTGACTTTTACAAATTGAATCAAAATCTTATCTTTAACCGACTGAATATAATCATAGTACTGAATAGTTCCTGCTTTATTCCGTTTCCAGCCACCTGTCGCCCACTGCTCAATTCCGGCGTAATCGTAATAAATCACAATTTCTGTCAATCCCAGCTCCAGTGCCTTCTCAATTGCAGCCATACTCCCTAATATCTCGCCTGCCACATTACGCATAGATGCCATTTCTTCCTCTGCACCATTTCCCTGCAAAATAAACTTCTTTCCGTTATGAAAAAGAAAACCACCGTAACCATATACCTTCGTAGCCGAATTATATGAACCATCCACAAATGCATATACTGATGGCAATTCCTCTGTAGCTATACTGTCTTCGCCTGTTCTTATACTTCGTATGTTTGCATCGTTTTTTCCTGCCTGTACCATTCCATTGTCTGCATTTGCAATAGCAGGCGTCGAACCGTTCAAATACTCTTCCGCTTCTTCCAGTGTCATAAATCCTTTAAACACTGCTCCCGGATAACCCGTTACCATTTTCTTACAGTCATCCCATGTCCGATAAATCCCCGGTGTCCTGCCACATTTAACTGCGTAATATTTCTTCGATGCCATATAATCTTTCTCCATTTCATGCTCTTACCTATTTATCATATCTATTGTCATTATACGATAAAAGCAATGACTAGTCCAAGACAAAATAAAAAACAGGGTTGTCATAACAGAATTTCAACCGTACTATATACGGCATGTCTTTTTCCTGTTACAACAACCCATTCTTTTCAAGTTATGTTTTCTTCCTTATAATACTTGAATCTTACATGCATTACGTGAACCAAGCGGACATTCATATACATTTTCATCTCCGCTTCTTCCAATATAAGAAAGCGGACATTTTCTACAATTTCCTATTGTAAACTCCAACGGGAGGTCAAACTCAATCTTTCCCCGTTTCTGACCGCTTCTCTCTGCGTCTTTTCTTACATTCTCCCATGACAATACCTGATTACAAGAACTGCATTTATTCTGTCCCATTGCTACCGGTCTACGGCACGCCGGACACGCATAATATAATGCACCCGTTGTATCTACATTCTCAACAACTTCAGACGGAAGTTGTTTTATCAATTGTGCTCGCAAATCTTCCTGCATCGCCATTATCTTTTCCTCCTAAAATTCGAACTGGCTCACAAGTTGTACCATCATTTCAACCTGTGCTGACTGTTCTTCACTGACAGCAGCTGTCTCTTCGGATGTAGCTGAGTTATTATCAACAATCTGTGATACTTTCGAGATATTCTCATCAATATCACGCATATTATCCGCCGCTTTAATCAGCGTGGCAGCAACCTGCTCCATACGCTCTGTAGAAGCATTTACACCACTAAATACCTCTTCCATACTTGTCACTGTCTCATCTGCAATCTGCATACCTTTCGAAACTGCATCAACAGTTGTCTGAATTAACTTCGTTGTCTCACCTGCGGCTTCTTTGGACTGTTCCGCAAGACTCTTAACCTGATCTGCAACAACTGCAAATCCTTTTCCTGCTTCACCCGCACGTGCTGCCTCAATCGCTGCGTTAAGCGATAACAGATTTGTCTGATTTGCTATATCTTCAATTGTGCCTATAATCGTGCGGATCTGCTCAGAACAATGATTTATCTCACCAATCGCCATCTTCAAATCCTGCATCTTGGCATTACCCAAATTTAATGCTTCACTTGCCTGATTTGAAATCGCAACTGTTTCCTTTGCACCTTTGGCATTTTCTTCCATATCCCTTGACATTTCGTCAATCATGCCTGCAACCTCTGCTACCTGACCTGCCTGTACCGTACAACCTTCTGCAAGGTCTGAAGCCGCCTTCGCAAGCTGTGTAGAACCGGCATCAATCTCCGCTGTTGTATCACTGATTGCCGTAAGAGCCTTTTTCGTATCTTCACTAATCTTCAACAGTGATTCCTTAATAGCCTCAAATTCGCCTACATATTCACGCTTTACTTCGATTCGGTAATTACCCTGTCCCATCTGTCCGAGCACATCTGAAATCTCTGTAATCATATCAGAGAAATTCTGCTTCATAAATTCAATAGCCGCAACCATCTGACCTACTTCACTGTCATCTGCCTTCATATCCCATGAGACATCAAACCGACCTTTTGCAAGCTCTCCCATCTGTTCTGAAACTTTAATTACCGGTCTTAACAATTCATCTTTTGTAAAGCGGATTGTCTTTATAATTTCATAAATTACAAAAAGCACCACTGTAGCAAAAATAGCTAATGCACTCCACATCACAACAGACATCAAATTCTGCTTTTTAGCAATACGAGTCTGAATCTCTTCGATACATTCATCCGTCAGTTCATTAATCTCCTGTACAGTCTCCTCATATTCATCACCAAATACATATTCCATTGCCTGACTGGTCTTTCCGCTCTGTGCAAGTGCCATTGCTTCCTCTTCTAACGGTACTAAACCGTTCGACAGCTCCGCAATATGATTCAGCTTATTCCACTCATCAGCCGTTATGTCATTTTCTTTCAAACCTGCAATCGCAATATCACGATTCTTGTCTACATCCAGTTCATTCATGTAGTTATTATAATACTGAATATCACCTGTAACTGCAAATGCCTGTACCTCTGATGTCAGTGTCTTCGACCCCAGACGATACTGATTCAGATACATAGTCGTCTCTAATTGTTCTGCGCTAATCATAGTAAGCACTAAATTCGTAACCGAGAATACTACTAATAAAATCACACCAACTGCCACTGCAAAAAAACTTTCTTTTATCACTTTGTTCAGTGCAGTCGCCTGTCCCTTCCGGTACTTCGTTTCAATCAGAACTTTCTTTAAAAACAAATCCGCCATAACCTTCTCCTTTTCCTTTGTGTTTCTAACCATGATATTTTAATTATACTAAAGACTTTCGTCATGGTCAATGAATTAACCCATTTTTTCACTTTTTCATTTAAATTTTCTAATAATTCATTTTTTTTAAAAAAATTGCCACAAAATGGCTCTGCATCTTGTGACAATCTCAACATTTCTTATTATATAATTGTAACTATTGACATCTATTC
>CAYMTX010000011.1:0-30523 GCA_964393475.1 uncultured Roseburia sp.
GTATTTATTGTAGTATAAAAGCTCATTTCGAAGGTACTAACAAGAAGAAAAATATCCTCAGGATATTGTTGATAGTTGGCATTTTAATCATATTCCTTGTGGAAAAAGCGATTCCGTTAGCAGTGATTTGTGAGTATGCGGTATTACTGGCATTAAATGCAGGTATTGCAGTAGTAATTAATCGAGCAAGCGTATTAAAGAAGAATATCTGGTATGCGATAACATTGATTTGTTTTGTGCTTTTATTCTGCATTGGAAGATTATTTTAGTTAGGTAGTGGAGCGATTGGAAAGGTGTTAAACAATAAGATTAGTCTGATATTATGTATATTATTGGCAATGTGGAATCTGGGAATGTCACTGTATAAGGAGAAAGAGAAAAGAGTGGCATTCGTATTGTTTGCAGCAGTCATTTATCTGTTGAATGCTTTTTTGGGTGGAAAATCAGAAGTGAATGATTTTTTTGCAGACAGACCGGATGGACTGACATGGTTAAGCTGGGTTGTAATGCCGTTAGTGTTTTCTGATTGCATTGACTGGATGAAAGAAGTAACTGCCGGAAACGTCTCGCATAAACTGCGTAAAATCGTCAGAACGGTTCTGTTTATATTGATAGCACAATTTTTTGATGAAAAAGGAGCTTTTTATATCGCATTGATGTGGGGGCTTTCGATAACAGTTATTTTAGTAAGAAAGGGGTATGCTTATGTCGTTACGTCTGGCAGTTTTAAAAAACGTGTTTGATGCATATAACACGCAGGCTTACTCTTTGATATTCTTTTTTATTGCGGTGGTTTATTTGATTATCAGAGATAAAAAAGAAGAGAGAAATTTGTTAATATATGAAATTTTTGGTATACTTTTATTAGTAACTCCGTTTATCGGGAACAAGATAGTGACACTCGGAGCAGGAGATGGCTCTAACTGGCCGGTATACGGAATTTTATGTGTACTTCCGCTGACTGCATATGTGGCGACGGAACTGTTTTTTGAAGCTAAGAATAAGAAAGAAAAATATGGTTTTATAGCAGCTTTTTTGGTAGTAATGCTGCTTGGACTTTGAGGCTTTTTGCCATAAAACTTTTAGAATAGAAGGATTGACCTATGAAAAATTCAGAAAAAACAATGTGGATGAAAAGAATATGCATGGTATTGCTTGATATAGGTATTGTAATACTTGCAAGTGTGGGAGCGTTGCTGGTGCGATTTGAGTTTAATCTGTCGGCTGTTCCGGATTATTATCTGGAACTAATCTGGGAGACGCTGCCTTTCACATTACCGATAGCTATTGCAGTATTTTCGTTCTTCCGATTATACAGTACGCTGTGGTACTACGCAGGTTCTACAGAATTACTATATTTAGCGGCAGCATGTATTATTGATACGTTATTTAATACGATTTTGATCCTTTTCGTATACAGAACGGATGAGTATCCGATGCCGCGAAGCTGGTATTTCCTATATGGTGCACTTTTACTTATAATGGTGTTTATAAGCAGATTTTCACAGCGTGGAGTTAAGACATTGATTAACCGTAAAAATCAAACGGGTAAAATGAAGCGTGTCTTAATTGTTGGGGCCGGGGAAGCAGGTAATGCCATTATCAAGGAAATTGTAAATAGTCCGTATGTAAATCTTAAAATCGTGGGAATTGTGGATGATGATAAGACGAAGCATGGGAAATTTATGCATGGTATTAAAGTTATCGGTGACCGCAATGATATCATAGATATTGCAGAGAGTTGCAGAGTAGATGAGATTATTATCGCTATGCCGACAGCAACGGCCCGAGAAATGAAAGGTATCTTAGATATTTGTAAAGAAACCGGTTGTGAGTTGAAGCGTCTTCCGGGTATGTATCAGTTAGTAAACGGAGATGTCAGCATCAGTAAGTTAAAAGACGTAGATGTAAATGACCTTTTGGGACGTGAGCCGATTAAAGTAGATTTGGACTCTATTATGGGTTATGTGTCAGGAAAAGTAGTTATGGTCACCGGCGGCGGCGGTTCTATCGGAAGTGAGTTATGCAGACAGATTGCATCACATAATCCAAAGCAGCTTGTAATCGTAGATATTTATGAAAATTCTACATATGATATTCAGTTGGAATTGAAACGTAAATATCCGGATTTAAACTTAGTAGTACTAATCGCATCTGTTCGTAATACAAAACGTGTGGATGATATTTTCAGAATATACCGTCCGGAAATTGTATATCATGCAGCTGCACATAAGCATGTGCCGTTGATGGAAGACAGCCCGAATGAATCGGTTAAGAATAACGTAATGGGAACCTGGAAAGTAGTTCAGGCGGCAGATAAGTATAAAGTAAAACGTTTTGTAATGATTTCTACGGACAAGGCGGTTAACCCAACGAACATCATGGGTGCTACAAAGCGAATCTGTGAGATGATTATTCAGACATATAATAATCGTTCAGAGACAGAGTATGTAGCGGTGCGTTTTGGTAATGTATTGGGAAGTAACGGAAGCGTTATTCCGTTATTTAAAAAACAGATTGAAAATGGCGGACCGGTTACTGTTACACATCCGGATATTATCCGTTATTTCATGACGATACCGGAAGCAGTTTCACTGGTATTGCAGGCAGGTGCTTATGCAAAAGGCGGAGAAATCTTTATTCTTGATATGGGCGAGCCGGTTAAAATCGTCGATTTAGCAAAAAACTTAATTCTTTTATCAGGACATAAACCTAATGAGGACATTCAGATTGTATTCACAGGTCTGCGTCCGGGTGAAAAACTGTATGAAGAAATGCTGATGAAAGAAGAAGGAATGCAGGATACTGCGAATAAACTTATTCACATCGGTAAACCGATTCAAATGGATGAGGAGCGTTTCTTGCAGCAGTTAGAAGAATTGAAAGAATATGTGAAGACAGAACCGGATGATATCCGTGAATGGGTACAGCGTATTGTACCGACGTACTCGATTCAGGAGTATAAATAGGAATAGTCTGTTGCCGGAAATGACAGGCAACTAAAAAGCAGGAGGACATATGACACTTTCTACCTCACAGAAAATTTATATGGGATTCAAAAGATGCGTGGATTTTATTATGGCATTAGTGGCACTGATTCTATTTTGGTGGGTGCTTGCAATTCTCTGTATTGCAATTAAAATCGATAGTCCGGGTCCGGTTTTCTTTAAACAGAAGCGGGTAGGACTTCATAAGACCTATTTTAATATTTTAAAATTCCGCACGATGCGTATCGATACACCAAAGGATATGCCTACGCATATGTTGTCCAATCCGGATCAGTATATTACGAAGGTAGGTAAATTCCTGCGCAAGAGCAGTTTGGACGAGCTTCCGCAGATTATCAATATCTTAAATGGCGAAATGAGTATTGTTGGTCCAAGACCGGCATTGTGGAACCAGTATGATTTGATTGAGGAACGTGACAAGTATGGCGCGAATGATGTAGTTCCGGGACTGACAGGATGGGCACAGATCAATGGACGTGACGAACTCGAGATTCCGGTGAAAGCGAAGCTGGATGGCGAGTATGTAGAAAAATTTGGTTTGGCCATGGATATAAAATGTTTCTTTGGAACAATTACTGCTGTATTATCACACAAGGGTGTGGTAGAAGGCGGTACCGGAGAGATGAAGAAGAAGTAGGAATTCAATTATGGGAAAACGAATATTAATTACGGGGACCGAGGGGTATATCGGGACCTCTTTTGAACAGTATATAAAGAATTTCAATGAGAACATGCCGCAAGATTTGTGGCATGTTACATTTGTTTCTATGAGAAATGAAAAATGGAAGGAAATGGACTTTTCAAAGTATGATGTTATTCTGCATGCGGCAGCAATCGTACACAAAAAAGAGACTCCGGAAATGGAACAATTGTATTTTGATGTGAACTGTAAAATGACAAAGGAACTGGCAGAGAAAGCGAAAAATGATGCAGTAGCTGCCGGTTTGGCAACAGGTGAAAAACGCACGATGCAGTTTGTATTCCTAAGTACCATGAGCGTGTATGGTGTTGTGACAGGACAAATTAAAGCGGAAACGAAACCGGAACCGGTTAATTTTTATGGTAAAAGCAAATTGGCGGCAGAGCAGGCAATACAGGAATTAGCAGATGAAAATTTCATTGTAAGTATTGTACGTCCGCCGATGATTTATGGAAGGAAATGTACCGGTAATTACCGTTTGCTGGAGAAACTGGCTGTTAAAGTTCCGTTTTTCCCGAAAACAAACAATGAGCGAAGCATGCTATATATTGACAATTTAAGCGAATTCCTAAGACTTGTTATAGAAAATAAGGTGGGAGGTGTTTTCTGTCCACAGAATACAGAGTTTGTGAACACTTCAAAGATGGTAGCAGCAATTCGTAAGAGTTACGGAAAAGCGGGTATGACTGTGCCGGGATTTGGTTGGATACTTAATATATTGGCGAAAAGAATCAACTTGTTTGCAAAGGTATTTGGCACCTTAACATATGCCAAAGAAATGTCCGTTTATGAAACGGTTGGAAATTATCAAATTGTAAATTTTGAGGAGAGCATTTATGGAAGCAAGCACTAAGGTATCTGTGTTGATGTCTGTTTATGTGAAAGAAAAGCCGGAGTACATGCAGGCGGCACTGGAAAGTGTAGTAAATCAGACTTATCCGGTAAGTGAGATTGTATTAATTGAGGATGGCCCGTTAACGGACCGGTTATATGACGTTATTAACGTTTTTCAGAATAAATATCCGTCTATTATCCGCACTTTTGCTTTTGAAGAAAACAGACAGTTGGGAAGAGCACTGGCAAAAGGTGTGGAATTATGCAGTAATGAGTTAGTTGCGCGTATGGATACGGATGATATCGCTATGCCGGACCGCATCGAAAAGCAGGTGGCATATATGCAGGCGCATCCGGAAGTTCATGTATTGGGGGGAGCGATTCGCGAGTTTAATGACGAAGGAACGATAGACCGTGTAAAATTGATGCCAAAGACCGGGCAGGAAGTACTTTCTTATGTGAAAAATCGGAATCCGCTTAATCATATGACAGTAATGTTCCGCAGAAGCGCGATTCTGGAAGCTGGTAATTACCAGCATTTTCCGTATCTGGAGGACTATTCCCTCTGGAGCAGAATGTTGTCAAAGGGGTATCAGATTCGCAATATAGATGATATTCTGGTAAAAGCGAGAACAAGTATGGCACTTGTAAAACGCCGCAGCGGCTGGTCATATTTTAAAGATTTTGCAAGATTACGAAAGTTTCAGCATGAATTAGGATTAACCTCAAAAAGGGAATATATGATATCAATGGCAGGAACATTTGTCGTACTTATGCAGCCGGGATTTGTGAAGGAACTGGCATATAAGAAGTTTTTACGGAAGTAGAGAGTAAGTTAGTTGTAAAAAAAAGAGAAGACAGAGGAGCGTAAATGAAAAAAGCGCGAGTACTTGAGATTATTGGAAAACGCCCGGTAGGTGGTGTCGGAACGGTAATGTTAAATTATCAGAATCACATAGATGCAGAAAAAGTGCAGATGGATTATCTGATTTTTGGAGAAGAGCCAGAAAACTTTGACGAGAAAGTAAAAGAACTTGGTTCAAAAGTTTATATGTATCCTGCCTTGTCAGGAAGACAGATGGGACGCACAAAGGTGTATTTAGAAGCGTTTTTCTCTGAGCATGCATCTGAATATGATATTGTGCATTTGCATGCCCCATATATTGCATTCTTGGCATTTCCAATTATTGAAAAACATGGAATTAAACATCGAATTGTACATAGTCATGCGACTTTGTATGCAGAGAATAAAATAAAGGCGGTTCGCAACAAGATTTTATGGGGATTGGCACGTGGGAAGATTACAGAGCGCATCGGCTGCTCTAAGGCAGCAGGTGATTTCTTATTTGGAAAAGAGGATTTTGTGGTTCTAAAAAATGCCATTGCTTATGATGAATACCTGTATCAACCAAAAGTGCGTGACCGTATTCGAGAGGAAATGCAGGTTGGGACTAAACTGGTTGTAGGGAATGTAGGGCGTTTTAGTGAACAGAAAAATCAGATATTTTTAATAGAAATTTTTGCAAAAATAAAAGAATTGCACCCGGATAGTGTGTTATGGTTACTGGGAGACGGAGAACTTCGTGGCGCGATAGAAGAAAAGATTGCTGAGTACGGTCTGACAGACAGTGTGAAATTATTCGGAATGATGGCAAGCACCAAGGAGTATTATCAGGCAATGGATGTTATGGTAATGCCATCTTTATTTGAAGGACTACCAATGGTGGGAGTGGAGGCACAGGCATCCGGATTGCCATGTGTCTTTGCGGATACGATTACAAAAGAGGTAGATGTAGTCGGGTGTCCATATCTTTCATTAAACGAATCCACTGAAATGTGGGCAGAAACAGCAATCAGGACTGCAAAGAGGTGTATGAGTTCCGGGCGGCATAGTTATGCGAAAGAGTTAGATGAATTGGGATTCAATATTAAGCTGGAAGCAAAGCGTTTGGAGGAATTGTATTTGTCTGAGTTATAGTGTGGCAATTGCTGAAATGGCAGATGAAGGGAAAGAGATGTGGTAGATTTGATAAAGAAGCATGTAGGAAGATGGCTACAAATCTTTGTTGTGACCGGGGCGATGATGATATTGACCTTTTTGGCACAGCATTATGAGTATCCGGACATTCAAGTGAATTATGTAGAAGAAATTGTGATACCGGGTGTGGAAAATGAATATGAATTTTTATTTTTAACAGACTTGCATCTGGCAATTAAAACAAGAGAAGAAGTAGGACCATATGGTTCTGCGGATGAACGCATTGCGGCTTTTGCAAATCCAAAGGGAACTGTATCGGCAGCGCAATTACCACAGTGGATTTCCTATGCTAACGATAAGCAGTTTGATGCTGTTTTGATGGGCGGAGACATGATTGATTACTATTCAGAGGCGAATGAGGCATATTTGCAGGAACAGGTGAAAAATTTGCAGATACCGTATTTGTTTACGCTTGGAAACCATGATTTGTTTTTTCCGTGGGAGGAAGCGATTGCGGAAGATGCAGATATTTATGAATTGTTTATGAATGGCAATATGGCATTTCAGGTGCTGGAGTATAAGGAGTTTGTTATCTGTGCAATTGATAACGAAGCTTATGATGTGAACGAAGAATCTCTTGCTGCAATGAAAAAATGGCTGGGGCAAAATCCGGATAAACCGATGATTCTATTGGCACACGTGCCATTTTATACAGAAAATGACAGGAATCTATTGGAAACTTCTGTAAAAGTCTGGGGACAGTCATTGGTAATCGGAACCGGAGAAGGAACTCGTGACACAACAGCAGTAAGCAGAGAATTTATGGAGTTGATTTTTGATGAGAATAGTCCGGTTGTGGCTATTTTCACCGGAGATAACCATTTTTACCATAAAGGAAATTTGACAAACGACATCGTCCAGTGGGTCGGAGCACCGGCTTATGGCGGTGATGGAATGATTATTAGGGTTAAAGGGAACTAGATTATGACGAAAAAGATGTTTCAGGTGTCACGCTTGATGGCAATCGGAATGGTTATATTTGTAACGTGTAATCTTTTGGCAGACCAAAAGGTTATGATGCTGGATGGCGATATACTTATGAGATGTTTTATGGCTATTCTGGCAACAGCTCTGTTTTGGCTGGTTTCTGTTTTGTACGAGAGAAAAAGAAATATATTCAGCCCGGGCTATATTATGCTGATGATAAATGTGTTTATCAACGGGATTATCTGTCCGTGCTATTTTACCGGAAGCCGTCTGGATGAAGGAACCAGGGAAGGAGTTATTCAGCCACAGGATTTTTGGGAATTGTATGTGACAGTGTATTTCCTTACCATGGCAGTTGTGTTTATATACTTATTGCTTGCGAAACATACTACTGTGGAAATTCAAAAAGAAGATTTTATTCAGTATGACCGCATAGATGATGCTTCGGTATTTCTGATGGGGATAATTGTATTGCTTTTAAACTTCCGATTCGGTTCAACAGGGGCAGTGATGTATGTGCCGGTGCTTTGCTATTTTGCGATGCGTTTTTTGTGGACAGGCGGTAAGTTGAATGTGTATACCATCTTGGGATTGTTAGGAGGCTTATATTGTATTTACAGGCTGCGCTACAGCCGTTATATGATTGTGGAATATGTAGTGCCTCTGTTGTTGATGTATTTTGTACTTGTGGCAGTGAATGACAATCGAAAGCGCGGAAAAAAAGTAGTGCCGATGCTGATTGTCGGTATCATCGCTGTTTTTGCGTATGGTATGGTATCGGAGTTGATTAAGCTGAATACCTATTGGGGAAGAAGCTACAATTTATTATACGAGATTACGAATTTTAAGAGTATTGTGGACTTTTGCGCAAGGCAGGTATATCGTTTGTTTGGTATCTGGACGGAATTGGGCGGTAATATCATTCATCATGTGAATTTGCATGGTTATTATTATGGTATTACATATATAAAGTCATTGGCAGGAATTTTTGGATTTGAATATGTCAGTCTGCCGTTGATTTCCGCGGAGTACATTTCGGCTGCCTATGCACAACCGGGACTTCTTGCGGAAGGATATGCAAACTTTGGCATTATTGGAGCAGTGATAAATCTGCTTGTACCGTTTGCATTGGCAGAAGGTGCTTTGAGCTGGTTTTTGAAGAAACGTGACCCGCTTGCAATATGTATTTTAACCGTTCCGTTTACTAAGATTTTATTGGATGGTGGAACGATTAATAATATTGTATTTGGTATTGCAACTTGTATTCTGGCTTTTGCATTGTATATTGTGCTGCATGTATTTAAATTGAAACTGCATGTGCCGGGAGTAGGAGATTTGCATTGTATACGGAAGAAGAGAATAGAGTAGGTGTAATAGATGAAAAAGTTATTTGAAAAATTGATGGAATTAGTAATGTGGTGTTGGAATAATGCGGCAATCCGATATATTTTTATCGGGGGCTGTACTACATTAGTGAATTTGGTTTGCTATTATGTTCTTAGAATGACTACCGGTTTAAACTTGAATGTAGCAAATGTAATATCTATTGCGGCAGCAATATTGTTTGCGTATTTTGCTAATTCAATTGTGGTGTTCCGTTCCGATGCGAGTACACTTAATGAAAAGTTTGGTGAATTTGTAAAGTTTATTAGCGCCAGATTGTCTACAATGGTAATTGAAGTGGGTGGTGTGTGGCTCATGGCTGATATTATGAAGATAAACGATTATATTGCTAAATTTGTGATTCAGTTTATCGTATTGGTTTTGAATTACTTTTTGAGTAAATTCTTTGTTTTCAGCAAAAAGGAGAAAAAGGATGAGAGTAATTGAGAAACCATTAATTAGTGTAATTATCCCAATTTATAAGGCTGAAAAATATATTGAAAACTGTGTGAAACGAATTATGTCACAGACATATCAGAATTTGGAAATTATTTTAGTGGACGACGGTTCACCGGATAAAAGTGGTGTTATTTGTGACAGGTTGGCAGAAGAAGATGTAAGAATCAGGGTCATTCACAAGGAAAACGGAGGCGCTGCGACTGCAAGAAATGCAGGTTTAGACGTTATGACGGGAGAGTATATTGCCTTTGTGGACGCGGATGACTACATGGAGCTTAATTATATCGAGACCTTATATCGCACATTGTCTGAGAACAAGGCACAGGTTGCGATTTGCAGTTTTAAGACAGTCGATGAGGATGGTAAAACAATTTCTATTGACAGTTTGCACGATGAAATGGTAGCAGAAAACGATGGAAACGGACAAGAGACGCTTGGAACAAGGATATTTACCGGTAACGAGATAATTTTGCAGGATTTGCAGGGACATTGGGAGCATGTGGCACCGTGGGGAAAATTATATCAGGCAGATTTGTTTGAAGGCGTGCGTTATCCAAAATGGCCGGCATATGAAGATGAACCGGTATTTATCCGTGTTTTTGATAAAGTGGAAAGAGCAGCGGCAAGTAAAGAAAAATTGTATTATTACGTACAGCATGCAGGTTCACTTATGAATACAGCGTATAGTGAAAAACAGCGCGCTACTACACTTCAGATGTGGCATGAGCGAATTGCATATTATAGTGACGGTGAACCAAAGCATCAGGAATTACGAAATTGTGTAGTACAGGCATTTGTGGCATGGAATGTATGGTTTTTAGCATTATATGCCCATGAAATGACAAATGGACAGAAGGCGGAATTAAAAAAAGAAATACGTAAATATTTTAGCAGTTTATTCAGAACACCACATCTGTATAACAAGAAAGAGAGTATGAAGCTGGCAGTCAAATGTGTGCTGACTTTTATCAGTACAGATATTTTAGGAAAGAGATATACGAGTTAAATGAAGAAAATAGCATTGGTATTACCGGAGGTCTATCCGGTACCGGCGGTAAAAGGTGGTGCCATAGAAGAACTGGTAACCATTTTAATTGAGCAAAATGAAATAGAACAGAAAGCAGAATTTGTTGTATTTTCTATGGCGAATGCCAAGGCAGAAGAGAAATCGAAAGAATATAAACATACAAAGGTGGTTTTTATTCAGAAGACGAGCTTTTGTGACCGCTTAATCAATCGCATGCTGCGTTATAGTAATCCATTTATAAAAGGAAAAACATTAATTGATATTGCATATTATCGTAGGGTATTCCGCTATCTGAAAGAACATTCGGTGGATGCAATTGTAGCAGAAGGCGGATTGTATCACGAATTCCGACGATTTTCTGAGGAATTTGGTAAAGAGAAATTATATCTTCATATTCACCACCATTTGCTCTGTGAACCGTATATCGACCATCTCTATGGAGGTGTGATCGGAATTAGTGAGTTTACGACAAAGGAATGGATGCGGACGACAGAAGACAAAGAAGTGCGTCCATATACCGTATACAACTGTGTAAATGAAGAGAAATTTAATAAGAAAATTACGGCAACAGAACGAGAACAAATTCGTGCTGAATTTGGTTTTATGCCGGAAGACATTGTGGTTATGTATTGTGGACGTATTCTTGAAGTAAAAGGTGCCAAAGAGCTTGTGCAGGCAATTATCAATATTAACGACCCTCATATCAAACTTCTCATGATAGGGAGTGCTATTTCAGGGGGAAATGTGCAGACACCATATGTAGCAGAAGTACAAAAGTTGGTAGAACAGTCCGAAGATAGGGTGAAATTTACCGGCTATATTGATAATCATAAATTATATCGTTATTATCAGTCGGCAGATATGCAGGTTGTTCCGTCGCTGTGGGAAGAGGCAGCAGGTTTGATAGCAATTGAAGGAATGTTATCGGGTCTTCCTCTTATCGTAACGAAGTCCGGTGGTCTGGTGGAATATGCTACATCAGATACGGCAATTTGGGTGGAACGGGAAGGAATTGTGGAAAATCTGGAACGTGAAATTAAGAATCTGGCGCGAGATAAGAGAAAACGGGAACAGATGAAACGGGCATCGAAGGAAGGCGCAAAAGCTTTTCCAAAGAGCCGTTTTTACAATGATTTTATAGAGGTTTTTGAACATGAAGGAAATGGGAAAAAGTAAAGCTCTGCTCATCAATGCCATAGCAAGTTTTATAACATTTGCAGTAGGCTTATGTATTACATTTTTCTTTACACCATATTTGACGGATGTGGTCGGAGAAGAAGCATATGGTTTTGTAGGACTTGGTAATAACATTATTAATTATGTTACGATTATTACCATCGCATTAAACTCAGTTGCAGGACGTTTTATTACAATTGAATATCATAGAGGGAATAAGCAGCAGGCAAGTGAGTATTTTACGTCGGTCTTAGTGGCAAATCTGTCAATCATTCCGATGATTTTGCTTGTTGGAGTGCCGGCGATATTAAATGTGGAAAAGCTTTTGAATGTACCGGTTGAACTGGTTACTTCGGTAAGATATCTGTTTTTCTTTATTTTAGCAAACTTTATTATTACACTGGTGAGTACCGTGTATAATGTAGCTACCTTTATTACCAATACGTTATATTTAAGCAGTATTGCGAATATCGTGACATCACTGCTCCGTATTTTCCTAATGTGCGCAATGTTTGGACTCTTACCGGCGAATGTGGCATATGTAGGATTATCGACCTGTATTTGTACATTTATCGGTCTGGTTATCAATATGTGTTATACGAAGCGTCTGATACCGGATATTCAGATTAAAAAGGAGTATATCCGAGTAGATAAGGTAAAAGAATTAATCAGTGCAGGAGGCTGGAATTCGGTTACAAAATTATCGCAGGTATTATCAGATGGTCTGGATTTGTTAATTACGAATCTTTGGATTAGTGCATCACTTATGGGTTCACTCTCCATTGCGCAACAGCTGCCGACTTACATTGCAACGTTATTAAATACTCTGATTAATTTGTTTAATCCGAACCTCACCATGTACTATGCGAAAAATGATATAGATGCAGTGGTAAAAGAAATGAAACTCAGTATGAAATTTTCTTCTTTTTTTACGAATATTATTTTTTGCGGAATTGTAGTGTTTGGAAGATATTTTGTAGGACTCTGGGTGCCGAATCAGGATGTGCAGTTAATCTATGAATTGCTTTGCGTTATTATGATGAGCGTAGTAGTTTCAGGTGTTACAACGTCACTTAACAATATTTTTACGGTAACGAATAAGTTAAAAACGAATTCCCTCTTCTGGCTTGTTGTCAGCTTTACAAATGTTTTTCTGGTATTTGTATTGTTGAACACCACTTCGCTTGGAATCTATGCAGTGGCAGGGGTAAGTAAGGCAACCGGAATTTTAGGTAATCTGTTCTTTATTCCGATTTATGCGTGTAAATGCTTGAAAATTAAGTGGAATACATTTTATCCGATTATTTTTCGGTATATGGGGACTACCTTGATTATGCTGGTGGCATTTTATGGAATCCGTGTCATATATCCGCTTTCGATAAATTGGATTACATTCGGTCTTGTCTGTATCATTGCAGGCGTGGCAGGTTGTTTCATTAACTTCTTTGTATTGCTGAACGAGGGAGAACGTAAGCTTCTGCAAAACAAATTATTAGCAAAGGTGAAAAGATAAATGAAGGATAAGAAAAAAATAGGGATTTTGACATTTCATAATGCGCACAACTATGGTGCAGTTTTGCAGGCGTATGCGCTAAAAACCAAGTTAAACCGCATGGGGTATGATGCGGCAGTACTGAATTACCGGAATAAATATATTGAAAAAACGTATCGCAAGGTGCTGCATATAGATTTCTGGAAACGCGACATTTTACCGTCGCGCTGGGGAAAAGTATGTCGGGAAATCCGTGATGTATTCTACGGTTTGTCAGAGTGGCAGAAGCAGTGGAAGGTTTTTGAAAATTTTATTTTAGAGAAACTGCTGGATAACGATAATAGAAAACTGACTTTGGAGGATGTGGAAAAGTCTGAGTGTGATGTATATGTGTTGGGGAGTGACCAGATTTGGGCGAGAGAACTGACACATGGTATGGATCCGGCATATTTTGGACAGTTTGCTTCGGATAAGAAGAAAATCTCTTATGCGGCCAGCGTGCCAAACGGCAGCATTCCGGAGAATGAGAAACCATATTTTAAAGAGCATTTAAAGGTATTGAGTCATATCTCAGTCAGAGAAGAAAAATTGGCCGAAGCAATCCGTGAACTGACCGGTAGAGAGGTGGAGACGGTTATTGACCCGACGTTGCTGCTTGAGAAAGACGATTATTTGCCATTACTTTACGAGAAACCATTGAAGAAAGGGGATTATGTCTTCGCATATTTTGTGGTGGAGAACGAGATTTTAAGCAGATGTGCAAAGCAAGCAGCAGAATTGCTGGGGTGTGAACTAGTGGAGCTTCACTATAAGAAGACACCACAGATTCATGGTGACAATATGATTTTTGATGCAGGACCGCGGGAATTTTTGACTTATATCAGAGATGCGAAACTCGTGTTGACCAATTCATTCCACGGAACGGTATTTTCGATTCTGTTTCAGAAGAAATTCTACAGTGTTTATAAGGAAAATGGACGTATTGAGAATTTGTTGGGGGTTCTTGGTTTGGAAGAACGGCACATTTTGGATGAGATGGGAATGAAAACAACAGAAGAAATAGAGTATAGTGCTATAGTGGAAGCGCTGAACAAATATAGAGAAAGGTCAGTTTCATTTTTACAGAAAGGATTAGACATATCTGAATAGATGAGACGAACTACGGAGGAAAAGAAAAATGAAGAGCGGAAGTACAAAGAAGATAGGAAAAGCAGCAAGAATCCTGTGGAATCTAATGGTCGTATTATTTATTTGTTTTAGTGCGGCACTTGTAATGGTATGCAAATGGGCAAAGGAAACCTTTAATGTCGGATTGAATGCAATTATTAATACATTGTGCTCACCATTGAAAGGGACAAGTTCGACTACTGTTATACCGGCGGTGACATATTGTCTGCCGGTAGTATTGTTTGTATTCATAGGTTGTCTGATCTATTTAGTTTTCGAAAAAAAATATAACAATCGATTTTTGCGGGGATTAGCAGGGCTAGTAGGTGTGGTAAGTGTAGTGGCAGCATTTACTTATGTGCAAACTTCTTATGATGTGATTGGTTATATTGCGACAAGAAATCAAGATACAAATTTTTACAAAGAGTATTATATTGCACCGACAGAGGTAAAGATAGAAGAACCGGAAAATAAGCGGAATTTAATCTATATTTATTTGGAAAGTATGGAAACTACTTATGCGGATGAAGCATCCGGAGGAAAACAGGAAGTAAATTATATGCCATATGCCACACAACTGGCAAAAGAAAATATTTCGTTTTCCAATACCGATAAATTGGGAGGTCTATGTGCAGTGAATGGTGCAACCTGGACGATGGGAGCACTATTTACGTCATCTTCTGCATTGCCGTTTGCAATACCGATAGGGGAAAATGAGATGGAAGGAAAAAGTGCCTTCGCTTCCGGTACCTATACGCTGGGGAATTTTCTCGAAGAACAGGGATATAAACAGGAATTTTTGTGTGGTTCCGATGCAGTTTTTGCAGGCAGAAGGACATTTTATGAACAGCATGGCAATTATGAAATATTTGATCTGTATACTGCAAGAGAGAGGGGGTATATTGCAGAGGATTATTTTGAGTGGTGGGGAGTTGAAGATAAAATTTTGTATGAGATAGCCCAAAATGAATTATTGCGATTGTCGGATAATGAAGAGCCTTTTAATTTTACAATGCTTACCGTTGATGCACATCATATAGGAGGGTATACCTGTGAATTATGTAAAACGGAATATGAGGATGTTACAGCGAATGTAATTGCCTGTGCGGACAGACAGTTGCAGGAGTTTATCAACTGGTGTAAAGAACAGGAATTTTATGAAAATACCACGATTGTTATTGTAGGAGATCATCCGAGAATGGATAACCATTTGGTGGAAAATGTTGAATATGATGATAGAACACTTTATAATTGTTTTATAAATACAATTTTTGAAGATAAGGAAGAGATTCGAACGCAGAATCGACAGACTTCTATGTTGGATATGTTCCCGACCGTATTAGCTTCCTTAGGATATAAAATAGAAGGGGATAAGTTAGGTCTGGGAACGAATCTGTTTTCTGATGAGCGTACCTTGGTCGAGGAATTGGGACTGGAGGTATTAAACAAAGAATTTATAAAACGTTCGACGTATTATGTGGAACGTTTTACACCGGAAATGGCATACTTAGTTGCGGATGAGAAAGTGTCTATTAAGACAATTTATCTTTGCGGTGAGGAGTATAATGCTCAGGAATATGTGTTGGAGGGATTAGCGGAACCGGAAAGAAAATTTTGCTACATCGAAGGGAAAAAAATGACTGTCCGGATACCACTTGAAGTAGGGGTAGATAATGTTCGTATCAAAATACATATTGTAGGAATGGTCAGAGATGAGTATTATAGTATTGTACAGAATAGTGAAGAATTGTGTAATGGCGTTGTAAGAGAAGCTGGTATTCTTGAATTTGATGCTGAGGTGATAGATGGAATATGTGAATTTAGTGTTCTGGTACCGCATGTAGAATCCCCATATTTATATGGAATGAGTGATGATACAAGACCGATTTCGTTAAAACTTTCGCATATAACGGTAAATTATTGTGAAGATTAGGAGCAGGAAAAGAATGGGAGAAATTACACTAGTAACTGATTTTTTTGATATAGGGCGCGGACAGGACAGCAATCAGGAATTGCGGAAAACAGCGGATAAATATTTAAATGCCTTTAAACATTGGGCGCGTATTCAAAATAAATTGATTGTTTATACGGATTCAAAAAGCGCAGCAAAGGTTCGCGAAATTAGAGAAAGTTTTGGCCGGGGAGAACAGACGGTTATTGTTGAAATAGATAATCTGTTTGAATTGGAAGGAGAATTATTTGAACGCATGCAGAAAGTAGCATCAAATCAGGCGTTTATAGATTTTCGTTTTTTTGCAGATGCATTTTCAAACAATCCAAAATACGATTATTTGTGGATGATGAAGTATTATTTTATGAACGATGCTTATAACCGCGGTTTGCTTTCTGAACAGGTCGTATGGATTGATTTCGGTTTTGACCATGGCGGATTGCGTTATTATTCAGAAGATTTTGATTTTAAGTGGGAATATGATTTTGGAGACAAAATAAATATATTTTGTTTATATGATCCGGCATCTGTAACAGGAATAGAGACTTTGCAATATCTGGATGACTGTGTGGAAGGAAGTATGCATGGTTTAAAGAGAGAATTGGTACCTGCGTTCTGGCAGCTTGTCCGTAATGCAATGGAGGCATTGTTGATGCTGGATTGTATAGATGATGATCAGCTTCTTGTGATGATGGCATATAAAGCCAGACCGGATTTGTTTAAGGTGGAAGTGACGGAATGGCAGATGGCTTTAAAATTGCGGGGCGGAGAACATATGCGGGTAAAAGAAAAACGGCAGTATAAGCAGGAAAATAAGTATAAGAAGAAGCTTAGACTTATAGTACGTAAGTTCATTCCAAATAAAAACGACCCGAAAAGATTGTATGCAAAGCGGTGTTATGATAAGGCAGTACGATATTATGGAAAGTAGAACAGTATCATACGGAGGATGACGTGGATAAAGTATCAATCATAGTTCCGGTATATAACGTTGAAAAATATATCAACAGAACATTGAGCAGCATTTGTGGACAAACCCATCAAAATTTAGAAATATTGTTAATAGATGACGGTTCTGAGGATGACAGTCTGCGGTGTTGTAAAGAATGGGAAAGCAAAGATAATAGAATTCTGGTATATCATCAGCAAAATGCAGGAGCATCTGCTGCGCGCAATATGGGGATTAATCATGCGACCGGAAAGTATATCATGTTTCTTGACGGTGATGATTGGATAGAACGGGAAATGATTCAGGTCTTATATCAACAGGCTGAAAAATATCAGGCAGATGCGGCATGCTGTCTTTTGCAGGAGGAAACACCGGAAGAGGCAGAAGTTCGGTTTAAAGAGCAGGAAAATATGCGGAATAGAATGGATCTGTCAGGTGAAATGAAGGAGCAGGAATCGAACGGCAGTGTGAAGTTTTTTGACAACAAAGAAAAAAGTGGTCTGGCGCTGCTTCGGGTCTGGGGACCGGTCTGTAAATTGTATCGCAGGGACGTTATTGGTGCGCAGCGCTTTGAAAATTATCAGGTTGCAGAGGATTTGTTATTTAATTCGAAGGTTATTTGCAGTAAAATGTTTGAAAAGGCAGTTTTGGTGGAATATCCATTTTATCATTACATTATTTATGCCGGAAGTACAATGAAACAACAATTTCAGCAGAAATACGTAACTGCTATGGAAATCGAGGCAAAGTGTTATGATATGCTTACAAATATTAGTGATGAATATGCGGATATAAATCTGATAGGATGCAGTGTGAGCCGTGTATTTGAAAAATATGCACAACTGTCGAAGAAAAACAGAAGGAAACATAAAAAGGATTTTAATTATTGTAAGAAATTTGCAAAAAAACATAAGAAGGCACTGTTGGCGGGCACGAATAGACATCGCAGGATTTCAGGTGCTTTAAAGGTATATTTGCCGGACTTCTATCTTGGTATATTGATTGCGCGTTATAAGAAGAAAAGCAGAGGTTAGGAAGTGCAAAGAAATAGGAGCAGATATGGAATTTGATTTTTCAAAAGAACCGGGGCGGGTGCAGGTAAAACAACCATTTACCAATATAAAAAGTATCAAACCCAAAGTGTCGGTGGTGACCCCTTATTATAATGCAGGAAAATATTTTGAACAGACCTATAATTGTTTAATAAATCAAACTTTTGAAGCATTTGAATGGATTATTGTGAATGATGGAAGTACTGGGAAAAAAGCGATAGAAGTTTTAGAAAAATTTGCTGCGAAAGATTCCAGAATTCAGGTATACCATCAAAAGAATGCAGGACAGTCAAAAGCGAAAAATTATGGAATTGCACAAGCCAATACAGATATGATTGTATTCCTGGATGCGGATGATCTGGTTGAAAACTTTTATTTGGAAGTATTGTATCAGGCATTGCAGAAACATCCGCAGGCAGCGTGGAGTTATACGGATTTGGTTGGGTTTGGAGCACAGCAGTATGTGTGGTGTAAAACCTTTTCGGCAGGGCGAATGACATTTAATAATATACTCGTAAATGCAGCCGCATTCCGAAAATCTGCATTGGAGTCTGTCGGTTGTTTTTCTGAATTTGCAAAACACTATGACGAGGACTGGGCATTATATTTAAAATTGCTGGGGAAAGAAATGCATCCGGTGCATATTCCGGTAATCGGTTTCTGGTATCGTAAAAGTGAGAGTGGAATGCAGCAGACGGTGCGAAGAAATGAAGAATTAAGAAAAAGGTCGGATGATTATATAAAGAAGCTGGCAAAAAACATCAATCTTACAATCGAAGCAGAAAATTATGCGGGAGCATTACCGCAGGATGCGATAGAAAGTGTGTATGGGCTGGCAGATAAAGTACTTGCGCAACTGATGAAGTGGAAATGCGGACGAAATCTGATAAAACTTCTTTATAAAGTAAAATCCTAGTGGAGTGAGAAAAATGCATAGAGTAATAGAAAAGGTAAGAAAAGAGAAAGTTGTTGTTATAACGATGGGAGTTCTGTTTTGCATCGCATTTTTATACAATACCTATTCTCCTTATACAACAGATGACTATACATATATGTTTAGTTTTAAAGATGGTGCGAGAATTACAAATCCGACACAGATTTTTTCCTCTTTGTGGGCTCATTATATGAACATACACGGAAGGATATTACCACATGTTTTTGTACAATTTTTTGCAATGTTCCCAAAGTGGATCTTTAATCTTGTAAATGCGGCAGTATATGTCGGAATTCTGTATACGGTATTGCAGACAGCCTGCAGGAAGAAACTGGATGTGCTTATGCTTATCGCATTGTCAATTGTATTTTGGAGATATATTCCGGCATATGGGTCTGTTTTTTTATGGATGACAGGGAGTGCCAATTATTCATGGGCATTTTTACTGGCATTGTTCTATATGAAAGTATATATCGGTTTGTATACAGAACCGGAACGGGTAGTTACAAATCGAGCGATGCTCCTTTTTTCCATCTGCAGTTTCCTGTTTGGCGCATATTCGGAAATCGTTTCATTTCCGGTGGTATTTATTTGCTTCCTATTGTTGTGCGTAACAATATACGAAGAAAAAAAGATAGAGCGGTATTGGAAGTATGGGATACCAATCGTGACTGCAGCAGCAGGTTATTTAACAATGCTTGTGTGTCCGGCGCAGGTTAGAATAAAAGACGGATTATCTGTAAGCCTTATTTTTAAGAATCTGCTAGATGTTTTTGAAACTTACTATCAGTGTACAAGAGAATTGCTCATTATATGGGCGATATTGTTTGCTCTTACCATTTGGTTTAAGGGAGATAAAAAACTGCGAGTGATAGCAATCTGTTTTTTGCTGATCAGTGTAATTTCGATGATGATGTTGTCTGCGGCAAGTTATATAGCAGCAAGACATTTTGCAACACCGGTCTTTTTCCTAATCGTATCCTTGGCTATATTAATGCAGACACTTAGGGAAAAAGGAAGTATAGAATGTGTAAATTATTGTATTTGTGCTTATGTGATTGCAGCAAATTTATGGAGTTTGTGGGAAGGAACTTACGATATTTACGATGTATATCGCAGATGTGAGGAACGTGAGGCTTATATCTGTGAGCAGGTAGAACAGGGGAATGATGAAATCCTGAATGTCCCGCTTATCATACCGTTGACGAAATATAGCTGTAAATATGATTTGGTAGATTTGCGTACCGATGATTCGGATTCATGGCCGAATGCGGAAATTGCAGCGTATTACGGATTGAAGAAGATTTATGGTATAAGAGAATAAATGGATAGGAGAGAGGAAAATGAACGATAAGAAAATGGGGAAATTTGACATTGATATCGAACTAAAAGATTTATTGTGGGAATTCGTTCGCAGATGGCGACTGATAGTGGTCTTTGCTATCATATGCGGTGTGGGACTGGCAGTTTATCAGTATCATATTGATATTAATAAGACTGATGTAGTTACAGTAAAGAAGAATCAGGAAGAGTTAGAAAAAGCCATGTCAACACAGGATCGGGATGAAGTGTCGGCAGCAGTAGCATTAAAGCGACAGGCAGATGAAAGAAGTGCGTATATGGAAACTTCAGAATTAATGAGAATTAATCCATACGAAGAGAATGCAGTGTTTTTGCAGTATTATGTAAATGCGGAAAGGTATGCAGCGGATATACGTGAAGCATATGTGACATACATCAGCCAGGGATCTTTGGAGAACGAACTGGTTTGTATTGTGAGGGATTCTGATACTGCATATTACAATGCAAAAAATTCATCAGACAGGGCTGCGTATACAAATGAAAGTGGGATTGACGAACAGGTATTCAGCATAAAGATAATCGGCGCGACAGCAGATGCTGCAATGGAATTAGCTTCAAAAGTGAAAAACAGCATGCAGGATTATGGAAAAGTTGTGGCTGCTAATATTGCAGAGCATCAATTGAACTTAATGGACGAGTGCTCAGTAGTCATACAGGATCAGAAGCTGGCAGAATTACAGAACTGGAATGCGACAACGATAAAAACAATTTGTAATAATCTTGACAGCATGAAAAATGAAATGACAGGTGACCAGATTTCATTGTATACTTATCGGACGACTGTTACAGTCGATACAATAGGTACAACAAACACGGCAGTAACGGATAAAACAGTTACAGTCAGCATGAAGCATGCAGTCATCGGCGCAATTGTAGGAATTATTTTGGCATGTGGTGTAATCGTAGCTGCCTATTTATTTGCAGCTGCACTCCGGAATGGGGAAGAGGTTAAAACCTTATATGGTGTAACCGTTTTGGGCTATGTGGATGATTCTGTATTTGGAAAAAAGAAAGTATTTGGTTTCATAGATCGATTTTTTAGGAAACTGCGTGATGGCAGAAGGAAAAAATCTGGCTTTGAACAGGAAGTACAGATGGTTTGTGCAAATATTTTGCTGAATTGTGAGAAAAGAGGAAATTCAGAAATCGTTTTGCTTACAAGTGCAGCGGAATGCATTCCGGAAGAACTGGTGCAGATGATTATTGATAGATGTACACAACGCAATGTAATGGTTTCGTTTGGAACGGACATTGCCTATAATGCGGAAATGTTAGAAAAACTGGTAAAAACAGGAAGTGCAGTACTTCTCGAAAAGGAAGGTGCATCCCTGTATGATGAAATGTATCAGGAAATTTTATTGTGTAAAGAACATGATGTGGATGTAATTGGCATGATTGTGGTTGGAGTATGATAAACTTGATTTTGCAGGAGGAATAAGAGGATTCATGTTGCAGATTTGCGGGGCATTCTGCTTGTTGCTGTTTGAACTGTTAATGGAATATTTTGCGGGTGCAATACTTACAAAAAGATTGTTAAAGAATGAGACGAATGCCGGACTGAGTATATTGACTGGTTTTTTTGTGTATCAGATTCTCTTTCAGATTCTTGCATTGGGAGTCATGTGCACAACAAGAGTACTGCATCATTTGTCAGTGCTCTGGGGCATCTGTCTGTTGGTTCTTGTGCCATGCAGCTATTGGTACGGCAGAAAACTGTTAAAGGAACAGAAAAAACTAGGCTGGCAATGGGTAAGACAGAATAAAGCATGTTTTATTTTGTTCGTAGGTACAGTGTTGGCATTTGTATATTACACTTGTATAAATGGAGAATTAAATGAAGACGCAACATACTATATTGGCTTAATGACGACTTCGGTGGAAACGGATTCTCTTTTTAAGTATAATGCTTATACAGGACTGGAGATGGAATCTTTTTATTTGAGGCGTGCGCTGGCAATGTTTGAAATCCACAGTGCAGTAATAAGTCAGATTACAAGAATGCATCCATTGATTTTGGCACGTATTTTTCGCGCGTCCCAAAATGTTATCTTAACAAGTATTGCGGTATATTTATGTGCGAAGAAAATATTTTGGCAGGATGAGGAAAGCGGCGCAGCAAAAGCAATGCTTTGTGGTATGTTTTTTTGGATACTGCAATTACCATTTGCCAGCACGATATACACCCCGGCAAGATTTCTGCTTTATCGAACCTATGAAGCAAAAGCATTTGCAGCAAATTTTATTGTCCTTTTTGGTATTTATCTGTGTACAAAATGGCTGCGGGAACGTGATAGGGGGCTTGTCGTTCTTCTGGTGCTTTATTTCTGGGGCAGTATCGCTTTGGCAACATCAGCAGGGTTGGTGGCAGTTGTCGTATGTGGAATAATATTGGTTCCAAATATATTATGGGAGAAACTATATGCAGGATAGTCATTCTTTTGTTCATGTGCTTCAGCAGTATTTTTCGGGAAGTGCATTATTACCGGTTTTTGTAATTGCTGTGATATGGATTGTTTGGAAATGGAAAATAGAATATAAAAAAAAAGTTATTGCAGTCCTGTGCGGAATGATTCTTGTATTTAATGAAATGGTGTATAGAGGCTTTTCAATAGTAGGGGAAAGTATTACCTATTATCGTTTACTTTGGACAATACCAATCACATTTATCATAGCGGTTTTTGCAGTAGAAAATATTACAAAATTAAAGAAAAAGATACAGATAGCTGTTATAAGTATTTGCATCCTGGCGGTGCTGTTATTTTCCAATCAGACAGGGAATGAGTGGTTTCAAATTCCTAAGAATATTTATCAGATAAGCACGGATGCAATACAGGTAGCAGATACGGTGATGCAATTGACAAATGGAGAAATGACGTATTTGTTAGATAATGGTGGTTTGGATATGTCCATCAGACAGTATGAGCCGCGTATTGCATATACGAACAATTCTGAGAGTGGCTTGGGGCTTATATTGGAAGGTGAAAGACAACATGTACTTGGGAGTGAGGTAATGGAGGCAACCTTTGAAGACCGCTCCAGATATTTGGCGCTTCGTAAAGATGAGCCGCTCATACACAAACTGGCAGAGAGTGCAGGGCATACGTTTGTTGCAGAAACCGATCATTATAAAATATATGAAGTAGAATACTATGGTTTATATGCAGACTGGCAGAAAGGAATCGGTTTATCCGGAGGCAGGGTAGAGAGGACAGGCATCGAATATATCTCAGTTCCGGGGGTTCGTGATAAGTATGGGTATGTGTATATATCAGATTTTGGTGCAGCAGAGAACGAGGATGTGTATCAGGAAATGTTTGAGAAAATCAACGCTTTGCAGCCACAGGGTATTCTTATCAACAGCCGTCAGTCTTTGGCTTCGGAGTGGTACGTGAACTACATGAATGAGTTAGAAGCTTTACAGATTCCATATTACTGTAATAATCAGGAAATTCAGGTCATAGAGCAGAATGAGTTTTTTATTTGTATGGTGGACAATACGCTAGGGGTTTCAGAGGAAGTACTGCAGCAGCTTCAGAGACTGGAAGAAACAGAAAAACCGGTTATACTGGTTTTAGCTGTCCCGGTTGCTGATGAGACAGATACGTTTTATCCACTGCTTATGAAAGAAGATTTTATTGTACAGGTATTATCCGTGCAGAAGGCGGAATATACAAAAGTGATGTTGGGAACAGAGGTATTGCAGTTTTCGATACCATCAGATGAAAATCAGATTTTGAGTATGTTATATTTGACCGATTTGAAAAATCAAAGATAGGTTATTGAGAGGCAGGATTCAAGGGCCTGAAATACAAGGTTTGTTTATATGGTGAGAAAAGATGAAGGTGAGTGAAGAAAAAATTTCGAAAATAGGGCTGCTATTGTTTGTGTTAGTGACATTTTCCTTATTGTTATACCGTATTACTCTTCATGCAGACACAGCAGATGAGGTTATGAATCTGAGTATTGCATACCGGATTGTATTGGGAGATGTTCCGTTTTATCATATACAGGAATCTTATCAGGCGGGAGCAATTTTTTTGGTTCCGTTTGTGTGGTTATTTGTAAAATTGACGGGAAGTACAAGAGGAATGATACTCTACTCAAGATGCATCTATATTCTTGTACTTGTAGTATGTGCTCTGTTGTTATACAGAATTATACGGAATTATATGAAGAAAGAAACTGCTTTTTTATTTAGTTATATAGTGGTGTTCTTTGAATTATACAGTCTATATTATTTATGGTATGATTCCGAAGCAGTAATCTTTTGTCTGCTCGGTGATTTGTCTTTGGTAAAAGCATTTGAACTTTCAAAGGACAACAAAAGAAAGTATTTCTATTTGGTGTCAGCAGGCGTGCTGCATTCATGTATGGCAGTGGCGCATGTAGCTTTGGTACCAATGGCATTGGGAACTGCGGTATTTATTTTTTTGCTTGCATATCTGCATTATGGAAAAGAAATTTTGGCGGCGATGAAATGTGTTGCTTCTTATGCGGCATTTCCGCTTTTGGCAGTTTTTTCAGTGCTCATTGTTTTGGTGTTTACAGGGAATTTAGAAGTAGTTTTCTCCTATTTATTAGGAATGCTCAATTCCCGTAATGTTACAGAGAATAATATTGGGGCGATTCTCATTGCAGTGGCAGAGGCTTATATATCAGTTAATAAATATTTGGTCAAGATTACAGTGATTTTGTTGTTTGTGTATGTACTTACATGGATATTTCCGAAAGTATTTTCGTTTTTTGTATTGCTGCTTGTAGTATTACCGGTTTACAATCAGTATTTGCTGCCGGAAGGCAGTGTCAGGGGGCTTTCAAACTATCTTTCTTATTTGGCATTGTGGGCACCATTGCTATATCTGAAGATACGGGAAAAAGACAAAATGGATAGGTGTCTGTGGAATGTTTTTTGGCTTCCATTTCCGATATCGGTTTTATTTATCCCTTTTTTTACAATCGTGGGGAATTCAGGTCCGGTCAAAGCATGGCAGATGTGCCTTCCGGCGGCTTTAGCAGCATTATATTACATGCTTCGGCTATGGAAAGAAAAAGTAGGGGAAGAAAGTTTGCAGATTAGTCACTTCCTTCTCATGATAGTGTCATTAACGTTGCTTTTAAACGGTTATAAATATGTATTTTTGGATGAACCTCTGATTGAAAAAGAAAATATAAGGCTGACAGAAGGCATTTATGCCGGAATTAAAGTAAACGAGAGCATGGAATGTATGCCGGAGCTCGAACAAATGGTGCAAAAATATACTGCTGGTTGTGTGACAATCCTGGCAAGCAGTGAAATCCGGTGTATTTATTTAATGTCTGATTTAAAACCATTTACAAGAACGACAGAAATGGCTACCAATTTCGATGGCTGGAAACAACGCTGGCAAATGAATTTGGAATATTTTGATAAATTCGGAGATTGTCCGGATGTTATGTTTTTGGAGGACTATGATCTGGAGGATGAGGCAATACAGGAATTTCTGCATACAAGGTATTTATATGTGAATACGGAAACAATAGGGGCACATACAATTTATATTTTTCAGAAGAGTTGTTGATAAAAACGTATCCCCTGTTCGGAGGAAGAGATGAAACGTAATTATGGAATTGATTTGTTGAAGATGCTGCTGATGTGTATGGTAGTGTTATTGCATGTGTTGGGATATGGAGGCGTTTTAAATGCAGTAACACCGTTTACAGCCAATTATTATGCAGTATGGATGTTGGAAAGTCTTGCATATTGTGCAATAAATGGATATGCTATCATTACGGGCTATCTCTATATAGATGGCAGACATAGATTTTCTTCTGTTATACTGCTTTGGATTCAGGCACTTTTCTATATGGTGGGAATTACGGTAGGAGTATGGATTTTGAAACCACAGATCTTCTATATGCCGGATTTAATGAAAGCAATTTTCCTGATTTCTACCGGGACATACTGGTATCTGTCTGCATACATTGGATTGTTTATTATGATTCCTTTTTTGAATGCGGCAGTTCATGCATTGCCGGAACGAGAAATGAAAAAGTTACTTTTTTTGATGTTTCTGGTGTTTTCGGGTTATGCCACCCTTAGTACAGGCGATCCGTTTGGGCAAATGGAAGGGTATAGCATGATATGGCTGATGTTATTATATATCATTGGAGCATGTATCAAAAAATATGATTTGGGAAGTTCTTTGTCAGTGGGAAGAGCGCTTTTGCTTTATGTTTTATTCAGTTTTATTTCCTGGGGTGTGAAAATGGGCATAGAAGCATCTGGTTTGGAAGTTGCGGGAAAACCATTAAACAGTAATATTCTCATATCGTATGTATCGCCTACGATGCTGCTTGCGGCAGTGATGCTTTTTCTGGCATTTAAGAAAATGACCTTTCCGACTTGGCTGAATAAAGTGCTCGCAGTATTTTCGCCGGCAGTATTTGGGGTATATCTGATTCACAAACATGAGTATGTGGATGAATTTATTATAAAAGATAGATTTGCGGAGTATGCGGAATCCGCGACGATTCCTATGATAGGTCTTGTATTATTTACTGCAATCGTAATTTTTACGATATGCATATTGATTGATTGGATACGGTATAAAGTGTTCAAATTACTAAAATTAAAACAATGGTTAGAGAAAATGGAGCAGATGCTCGGAAGGAAATATTCTGATTAAAGAATGGAGATTAGAATGAAAGTAGTAATCTTAGCCGGTGGCTATGGAACACGGATTAGTGAAGAAAGTCAGTATAAACCAAAGCCGATGATTGAAATCGGAGGAAAGCCAATTCTTTGGCATATTATGAAGGAATATTCTTATTATGGATTTCATGAATTTATCATCTGTGCCGGGTATAAACAACATGTGATAAAAGAATGGTTTGCGGATTATTATCTGCATAATAGTGACATTACATTTGATTTTACAAATAGCGGTGCAAGGACTGTTCATAATAATGTGGCGGAGCCTTGGAAAGTCACAATTGTCGATACGGGATTAAATACAATGACGGGAGGCAGGATTAAGCGTATTCAGAGTTATATCGGCGAAGAAGATTTTCTGCTTACCTATGGAGATGGTGTAACAGACTTAAATATTGCAGATACGGTAAAATTTCATAAATTACATGGGAAGATAGCTACGATGACGGCGGTACATGTGGAACAGCGTTTTGGCGTACTTGATATTGATAGGGAAAGTTTGGAGGTGACCGCTTTCCGTGAGAAATCAATGGCAGATGGCTCACGTATTAATGCTGGTTACATGGTATTGAAGCCGGACATTTTCCATTATTTGGAAGATGACAGTACCGTATTTGAAAAAGCACCATTGCGTAAACTGGCGGCTGAGGGTGAATTAAAAGCGTATAAGCATAATGGTTTTTGGCAGTGCATGGATACGAAACGTGAAATGGAGCAGTTGGAAAACTTGATTGCGCGCGGAGAAGCACCGTGGATGGTATGGGAGAAAAAATAATCTGTGTGTAGCGGAGAGAAGGGACAGGCAAAAGACAATGCTGGAATTTTATAGAGGAAAGAAAATTTTAGTGACGGGACATACGGGATTTAAAGGGACATGGCTTTGTAAAATATTAATAGGCGTAGGAGCAGAGGTGACTGGATATGCGCTGGAGCCGCCAACCAATCCAAATCTTTTTTCACTGTGCGGCTTAGAAGAAAAAATGACGTCTGTCATTGGAGATGTCAGGGAGTTAGAGCACCTGCAAAGGGTATTTGATGAAGTGCAGCCGGAGATTGTCATCCACCTGGCAGCGCAGCCGATTGTCAGGGAGTCGTACAAAAATCCGGTCTATACCTATGAAACGAATGTCATGGGAACTGTGAATGTCTGTGAGTGTGTCAGACAACACCCGTGCGTGAAGTCTTTTTTGAATGTTACTACGGATAAAGTATATGAAAATAAAGAATGGGAATGGGGATACCGGGAGAATGAACCTTTGGATGGTTTTGACCCATATTCGAACAGTAAGTCCTGTTCTGAACTGGTAACACATAGTTATATCAATTCCTTTTTTCGGAATATGGGGATTGCGGTTTCTACGGCAAGAGCAGGGAATGTAATTGGCGGAGGCGATTTTGCCAATGACCGCATTATACCGGATTGTGTGCGTGCTGCTGGTGCAAAACGGGAGATCGTGGTGCGGAATCCATATTCGACGAGACCATATCAGCATGTACTGGAACCATTGGCAATGTATCTTACAATTGCTCAAAAACAGTATGAAGACTGGAATTACGCAGGATTTTACAATGTGGGACCGGATGACTGTGATTGCATAACAACCGGACAACTTGTAGATTTGTTCTGCGAAAACTGGGGAGAAGATTTAAAGTGGACGAATCAATATGACGGCGGTCCGCACGAAGCGAATTTTTTAAAATTGGATTGTTCTAAAGTAAAATCCAGATTTGGCTGGATGCCGCGGTGGCATGTCGGGGAAGCGATTGCCAAAACAGTTGAGTGGTCTAAGATTTATTTGGCAGGGGAAGATGTAACGGCGTGTATGGATAGGCAGATACGGGAGTTTTTCGGCATTGAAGGATAGGAAAAGAAGAAAAGAGAAGCGAGGAGAAACGTAATGTTTGAGAATATGACAGAGACGCAGGCAAAACAACAGATTTTGGATATGGTAGCGGAATATTCTGATACTTACCATAAAAAAAATGTTTACAAAGAAGGCGACCGCATTCCTTATGCATCCAGAGTCTATAATCATGAGGAAATGTGCAATCTGGTAGATTCTGCCTTAGAATTCTGGCTGACCTCCGGAAGATACACGGAAGAGTTCGAAAGCGAATTTGCAAAGTATCTGGGTGTTAAATATTGTGCATTGGTGAATTCCGGTTCTTCGGCGAATTTAATTGCGTTTATGGCACTTACGTCGCCGCTGCTTGGGGAACGTCAGGTGAAACGCGGCGATGAGGTTATTACGGTTGCAGCGGGTTTCCCGACGACTGTTACACCAATGATTCAATATGGTGCAATTCCGGTGTTTGTAGATGTGACGATACCGCAGTACAATATTGATGTCACAATGTTAGAAGCGGCGCGTTCGGATAAGACAAAAGCTGTTATGATCGCGCATACACTTGGAAATCCGTTTGATTTAAAAGCAGTAAAAGCGTTTTGTGAAAAATATCGTCTTTGGCTGATTGAGGATAATTGTGATGCACTTGGTTCAAAGTATACGATAGACGGGGTAGAATGTCTTACGGGAACAATCGGAGATATCGGAACAAGCAGTTTTTATCCGCCGCATCATATGACAATGGGAGAAGGCGGTGCAGTCTATACGAATCATCCGCTTTTGAACAAATGTATCCGTTCTTTCCGTGACTGGGGACGTGACTGTGTCTGTGCATCCGGTCAGGATAATCTGTGCGGACATCGTTTTGAAAAGCAGTACGGAGAACTGCCGCTCGGATATGACCATAAATATGTATATTCCCATTTCGGGTATAATTTGAAAGCTACGGATATGCAGGCAGCAATTGGTTGTGCGCAGATTAAAAAATTTCCGACGTTTGTGGAGCGCAGAATTCATAATTTTGAGCGGCTGCTGGAAGGTTTAAAAGGATGCGGAGAACGATTGATTTTACCGGAAGCTTGCGCAAATTCAACCCCAAGTTGGTTTGGTTTCCCATTGACTTGCCGGGAAGGAGTAGAACGCAGTCAGATTGTTCCGTATATAGAAAGCAAAGGGGTACAGACCCGAATGCTTTTTGCAGGAAATCTGATCAAACATCCTTGTTTTGACCAGATGCGTCTGGAAGGAACCGGTTATCGCCTGGTAGGGGAACTGAAAAATACAGATTACATCATGAACAATACGTTTTGGGTAGGTGTATATCCGGGAATGACCGATGAGATGATTGATTATATGGCAAAGACAATTCGGGAAGCAGTCGGAGTATAGCGGTCAAATTGCATAGAAGGAAAATCGGAAAAGGAAAGGCGAGGGATAGTGTCAAGTGACCTATGAAAAACTGAGTCAAAAGAAAAAGGCTCAGATGAACCTTGAAAATTGCAGATATTTTAGTCTGAGGTGAGTTG
>CAYMTX010000012.1:0-29568 GCA_964393475.1 uncultured Roseburia sp.
TCTCATTGAATCTTTCAAGGTTTATTCACTGTTCAGTTATCAAGGTTCGTGTTGTCGTTTTCGCGACAGCTAGATTAATATATCAAATCCGCATCACTTTGTCAACAACTTTTTTTAATTTTTTTAAAAAAGTTTTTTCAGGATTTTTCCACAAGAAAATTCTTTTTTAAAGATGTTATCCACCTTTTCGGTGAACGAGCTTTATATTAACACTAAAAAACTTTGGTGTCAACACCCTTTTTTATCTCTTTTTTAAACTTTTTATAAAAACAAATAGATATAGGGGCATGAGATTTTCCATGCCCCTATATCTATTGTTTTTTCGGAAAAAATTTTTTATTTTCTTTACGTTAATTCTTTACGTTAATATAGAAAGAACTATGTTATTTTCATACAGATATGTAAGAAATCCGTTCGCATATATGTGTGTAATAACTGTACTTCCAAATCCGGTGGTACATAATATGGCCACCAGATAAAATGCAAACCATACTATCAGCAACCCATTTGCCGCACCTGCTGCCAATCCTAATATTTTGTTAGCAAAACCAATGAGCGGTAGTTTCGCAATGAATCCCAACACCGCCGAAAGCGCCGCTGATACTACCAGACCGGCGAGCATTGCTATCAAAGTAGCGATACCCTGCAAGAGCAGGTCCGCCAATACCGCCGCAGTTTTATCATAAATTCCATACTCCTCCATGAACCCATCTGTTATTTCACCGGCTTGTTCTTTTAACTCTTCCAATATTCCCTCCGGCATTCTCTCTGCAAGAGCCGCAAATAACTCATTTTCCGCAAGAGCAGATTCGTCCGCACCGTTTTCTGTCCGCTCCCGTTCAATCAATTCGCCCATTGTCTCTTCACAATATACAACCACTTTATTATATATGCTTGTATTATTTTTTAAGTAATCCTGTATATGCGGCGTTGCAAAGATAACAAAGCCTAAAATGACAATCCACGATACTAACGAATATGCTATTTTCAAAAATCCCTTTGTATATCCTGTCAGAGTATAACCTGCCAAAATTGCAATTACTAATATCAATACCCAGTTCATATGTACTCCTATTTCAATCTCACTTGTTCTGTAACACCATTTAATATAAAGGTATAGTTCAGGCTTGAGCCACCCGGTATTACGCAGTATAATTCCTTTTCAAATTCATAATGAAATTTAAACACACCTTGCACAGTGTAGATATCACATACCGTTCTATTAAACACACACACTTCATTACTGCTTAACAGTTCTATATCAGAATACTCCACATCCGTGTTCTCTTCCATCTTCAACCTACCACCTAAGTCATACACCCGCACAATGCTATGAACATTTTCATCTTTACCACTACAGACGGTTCCTATATATTCATTATTATAAAAGACACTTTTTACTTCTTCCGAAAACTCAATCCGTGTTGTTTCTTTTGGTGTCTGTGCTCCTTCAAATACTATCACACTTTTGTCTGTAATGGCAAGCATGCAATCCTTAGATACAAAATCCAACTCCGGCATCAGCATATCATCATAAGTCGACACCGAAACCATATGGTCAATCGCATTCTCTCCCACTGAACCAAAATTATAAAAAGCTAGTGTACTTTTCACGGTTCCGTCTTTTACGTCCAACATCGAAACTCCCAGTTTAATAGCATCATCAGATAATGCAATTGCTATTGGATAACCACCTTTCTCGCTATGGATTGCTCCGTTTACCAAAACGTTTCCTTCTTTATCATACAAAGAAAGCAATCCTTTGGATTGGTTATCCATTAATACTGCGATGGTACCCTGCCCCGCCACACTAACTTGTGTAATCGGATAATTAGTCTCTATTCTGTGTACCAGACCACTCTTATTCAAAATATAGATGTCTTTACCCTTTTTGTCATAGATAACTAAATAGTTACCACAAATATCGGTGGTAGGATTGGACATTTCGTAAGTCTGATTCCATATTCTTTCATTATTATGGTCGGTATAAAAAGCTCCGTCGTTACTATATTTTAAAATATTCCCCTGAAATTCTTCAAAGTGTGTCGCTTTTGTATCCGCTCTCTCTATGCTGGCACGTACATCATAATTGTTGTACTGTCGCAAAGACATATACAACGCCGTTCCACCCACTATAACAAAAATAACTACTGCTGCTATAACGGTTCGTTTCAACACATTTAAGCGGTGTTCCTGCAATTGTCGTCTGAATTCCTTCTGGTCTTTCGGGGTAACTGCATGTAAACCATTCTTCCTAGTATTTGCCATTCACCTATTCCTCTTCTACTATGATAAAATAGTATAGCATGACAATTTATGTTTTTCAATCCGGCAACGTTAAGCGCTGCCCCGCAAAAATCGCATCCGGATCATCTATATCGTTTATTTCACAAAGTTTGTCCATCATAGCGGTTGTGTGGTAAATTTTTCTGCAAATTCCCGCCAGACTATCACCGGACTGCACTATATAGTAGCCCTGCGACAAATACTTTTCCGATTCTGAAAATGTCTGGGTTGATGACTCTATAGCAGTCTGTGTACTTTCTTCCTGCATCTGCGTACCGGCCATCTGGGTGTTTGCTATTTGGGTGGACGGAATCTGAACAGACTGCATTTGAGTTGATGGCACCTGTGTCTCCTGTATGTTCTGTGCACCCATCACATTTTCGGATGAAGCCTGTACGGTTTCAGTTGTTTGACTCGGCGTAATGCTTCCGATTACATCTTCTACTCTGACTGAATTTTCCTGTTCCGTTGCTCCTTGCATAACTGCCTGCAATTCCATCTGGTTTAAAGTACGCTCCATATCCTCCATTTTTCTATGGTTTTGGAACGCAGAATATCCCAGTGCAAGAATAACGGCCAAAAGCAACAATGTACTTGAATAAGACTCTCTGTACACCGGTCGAAGTGTTTTGCTGTCCGTCCTGCGATTATTTAAATAATCCCGATAACTTTCTTTCTTATGTTCCGTCCGTTTTTCTTCATATTCATAAGGAAATTCCTGCTTATGATTTTCCCCTCGTAACGCTTCCAGCGCAGATTCCATTTTATTCGGAATACATTTGTCATAATATATGTAGAAACCTTCGCGACGTTTTAAATAACCATTGCGATTACTATAAAAAGCCTCTTCACGTTCCAACGTATCCATTAAAAGTAAAACCTGGTGAATCCCCCCAAAATATGTCTGATGTACACGCTCTAACTGTGCTGTCATACTCGGAAGCTGTCCGCAAATGTCTACTGCCCATCCTACAATAATCATATTTTCATGTTCCGGACGAATTTTACGATACAAGTACCCCCAACTATCATCATTCCATTGAGGTAACTTTCCGTTAAATTCAACTTCATTCATTTTCACAACATCTTCTATAAAAACACATGCGTGACCTGCAAAGTCATCAAAACGTCCCAGCATCACATAAACCATTTTCTCTGCATTTTGCCCGTATGGATGCATTTTCTGATATGCTGAATTTTCTATATAAATACGGTCACCCGCATCCGGTGTCCCGATTTGTTTGATGTTTTTCGGCATCCCTTTTTTATCCTGTGAGCTGCTCCAGTTTTCTTCCTGTATGATTTCTATCATAGTTTCCTCTCTTTCTGCCGGCTACGGCTATGAGTACATGAACTTTTACTTTAAAGACATGCTATCACAGGAAGTCTGCGAAATTTGGAAAAATATGGTGTATGTAAAAAGAAATTTTCGACAAAAAAAGCACGAATCATGCTCTCGCACGCTTCATGCTTTTTAATCATTCTTCTCTGTAAATTTATACGTTCTCTTTCAAAAACGCTTTCACTTGTTTATAAATACCATCTGCATCCAGTTCATATTTGTGAAGGAGTTCGATAGCCGGGCCGGATTCACCAAATACGTCTCTTACTCCAATTCTCAGAAGTTTAGTCGGAGCCTCTTCACATAATACTTCTGCAACTGCGCTGCCCAAACCACCAATAATAGAATGTTCTTCTACGGTAACAACTTTACCTGTCTTCAATGCAGATTGCACCACTAATTCTCTGTCGATTGGTTTGATTGTGTGAATATTGATAATCTCTGCAGAGATACCATCTTTCGCCAACATTTCTTCAGCTTCGATTGCCTCTTTTACGCAAAGACCCGTTGCAAAAATAGTAACGTCTGTACCTTCTTTGACAACGACACCTTTACCAATTTCAAATTTGTATGTTTCTTCATCATTGTATACCGGAACTGCAAGACGACCGAAACGCAAATATACAGGACCAACATGTTCATACGCTGCTTTTACTGCAGCTCTCGCTTCTACATCATCTGCCGGATTGATAACCACCATCCCCGGAATCTGGCGCATCAAAGCCATATCTTCCAAGCACTGATGTGTCGCACCATCTTCGCCTACAGAGATACCTGCATGGGAAGCTCCGATTTTTACATTAAGATGCGGATAACCAACTCCGTTACGAAGTTGCTCATATGCACGTCCTGCAACGAACATTGCAAATGAACTGATAAACGGCACTTTACCGCAAGCTGACATGCCTGCTGCAATACCTACCATGTTCGCTTCTGCAATACCCGCATTAAAATGTCTCTCCGGAAATGCTTTTCTGAATACGCCCGTCTTAGTAGAACCCGCAAGGTCTGCATCTAAAACTACGACATCCTCATGTTCTTTTCCTAATTCAACCAAAGCATTACCGTAACTATCTCTAGTTGCAACTTTCTTTACATCTGACATAATGCTTCACCTGCTTTCTCTAATTCTTCCATAGCTGCCGCATATTCTGCATCACTAGGTCCTTTTCCATGCCACTCTACTTGATTCTCCATAAAGGAAATACCCTTGCCTTTTACTGTCTTAGCAACAATCGCTGTCGGCATACCTTTTGTAGCCTTAGCCTCTGCAAACGCTGCACGAATCTGCTCAAAATCATTACCATCAATATTAATCACATGGAAATTGAACGCCTCAAACTTCTTATCGATTGGATACGGAGAGCATACAGTATCAATCGGTCCGTCAATCTGTAAGTTATTATTATCTATTACTACTACCAGGTTATCAAGCTTTCTGTAGCCGGCCCACATTGCCGCCTCCCAAACCTGTCCTTCCTGAATCTCGCCATCGCCTAAAAGCGTGTATACGCGATAATCTTCCTTATCAAGCTTACCAGCCGCTGCCATACCGACTGCTGCTGAAATTCCCTGTCCCAGAGAACCTGATGACATATCAACGCCCGGCACCCCTTTCATATCAGGATGTCCTTGTAAGTAGGAACCTACGTGACGCAATGTAACCAAATCTTCTTTTGGGAAAAATCCCCGCTCTGCCAATGTGGCGTATAAGCCGGGTGCAGTATGTCCTTTTGATAAAACAAAACGGTCGCGTTCCTTCATCCGCGGATTCGCAGGGTCAATCTTCATTTCTTCAAAATACAGATATGTGAAAATATCTGCTGCAGACAATGAACCTCCCGGATGTCCACTCTTTGCACTGTGTACTGCAGTTACGATACCTTTGCGAATTTCATTTGCTGTTTTTTGCAGTTCTAAACTTGTCATAGTGTCTCCTTTTTTATAATTCTGTTCGGCCTTCTAAGGCGCGAAGCAAAGTTACTTCATCGATATATTCCAAATCTCCGCCCACCGGCACACCACTGGCGATTCGTGTCACTTTAATCCCTGTCGGTTTTATCAGCTTACTAATGTACATCGCTGTAGTCTCGCCCTCTAAGCTGGAGTTGGTCGCTATGATTACTTCATCTACGTCCTGTTCTAAACGTTTGATAAGCTCTTTGAGTTTGATATCGTTCGGTCCGATACCAAGCATTGGAGATATCGCACCATGTAACACATGGTACACACCATTATATTTCTGGGTTTTCTCATAAGCTACCTGGTCTCTGGTATTCTCCACTACCATGATAGTCTTGTGATTTCTCGACGCATCCCTACAGATTGGACAGACATCTTCATCTGTCAACGTAAAACACTCCTTACAATAACGTACATTATGCTTTGCGTCCATGATAGCATCAGATAAGCCCTGTGCCTTTTCTTCAGGCATATTTAGAATATGAAATGCCAGACGTTGTGCCGTCTTGGCACCGATTCCCGGCAGATCTGCTAACTCTGCTATCAATCTGCTAATCTGGCTACTATATAAGTCCATTTCATCAACCATACCTTTCACAAAGTATCCCATTCTTTCCTTAATATTACTTGAATTTTACCCTTTTTACAAGGAAGTTTTTCCTTTTATTGCATTTTCAGCAAAAATAGCCTATTCTTTTATTAAAAGCATGGAAAGGGTTGGCATATTTACTATGAAAGAAAATCTCGCAACATTTCCACTCATTGACGCTTTTAACGCCAAAGATGAGTGCCCATTTTGTAATTTAGAGCGTGCTGCAGAACAACACGCCATTTCTTTTATTTTGGGTTCTGCATATATGGAGGACGATATCCGCGAAAAGACAGACGCTTTGGGCTTCTGCCGCCATCATAACAAGATGATGTACGATTACGGCAACCGCCTCGGCAATGCATTGATTTTAAGCACCCATTTAAGAAAAATCAATAATGACTTAGCAGAAGAATTAAAGAACTTCACCCCGGGGAAATCCTCATTTATGACTCGTTTAAAAAAGACCGAAATAAGCAATCGCGAGCCAAAAACGGAACTTGGCAACTGGTTATACGAAAAAGAATGTACGTGCTATGTCTGTGACCACTTCGAGAATATTTACGGCAGATATCTGGACACATTTTTTCATTTATATAAAAAAGATAACGATTTTCGTCAATTGTATTTAGACAGCAAAGGCTTCTGTCTGCACCATTTCCGCGATTTAGTAGAAGCGGCAGAAAATAAACTGACCGACGCAGAAAAAAAAGACTTTTATCCGACGACGTTTCAATTAATGCAGGACAATCTGAATCGTCTGCAAAAAGAAGTAGAATGGTTTGTAGAAAAAAATGATTACCGTAACAAAGACAAGGATTGGGGAACATCTGCTGACAGCATTCAGCGTGCTATGCAAAAATGCAACGGTGGCTATCCTGCTGACCCGGTTTTCAAAGCAAAACTATAGGAGGCATGTGGAATTATGTTTTATAATGTATTCGATTTTGGTGCAAAAGGCGACGGAAAAACTAATGACGGCCCAGCTATCCAGCAAGCGATTGATGCCTGCCATTCCAACGGAGGCGGCATGGTTATTCTACCGGGAGGTCATGAATATTACAGCGGTTCTTTGATTTTAAAATCTAATGTGGAATTTCACCTGCAAAACGGCGCTCGCTTAAGAGGGCTTGACGACATACCTTCTTATGGCTCCTTTGCGGAACTTGCGAATCTGGATACAACACTTAAAGTTCCATCCTATGTCAGCTGTGATTACGCAGGTAAACCAAAGCAATATTTTATTTATGCAAAAGATGCTGTCAATGTAGCAATTACCGGCCTTGGTGTAATTGATGGAAATGAAGAGATTTTTTACGGAGAATGTCACCCGGACCATATCGACGGCAGTTACTATCCGCGAATTCCGTTGCTCTATATTGAAAATGTAACTCACTTGACCATTAAAGATGTAACCTTAACCAGAAGCGCTTTCTGGACTGTACATATGATAGGTTGTAATGATGTACTTATCGACGGCATCCGCATTTTAAACAATATGATTTTAGCCAACTGTGATGGAATTGACCCGGACCACTGTAAAAACGTGCGTATCAGCAACTGTCATATCGAATGTGCTGATGACGGCATTGTATTTAAAAATACCGGTGCCTACAAAGAATATGGCAGTTGTGAAAATATCGTAGTTACCAACTGTACTATTTCTTCTTCTTCTGCCGCCGTTAAGTTTGGCACGGAAAGCGAATGCGATTTTAAGAATATTTTTGTAAACAACTGTACATTACTGGGAAGTCGTGGCATCTCCCTGCAACTTCGCGACTGTGGCAATATTGAGAACATCTTTTTCTCAAATCTTTCGATTGAAACACACCGTTCTAATATTATGTGGTGGGGCGAGGCAGAGCCAATTGCCATTACGGCTCTTGACAGAAACGATGATACACGAGTAGGTACTGTTAAAAATATTCACTTCCAGAATATTTATTGCAACGGCGAAAATGGTGTATTCATTTATGGCAATCCGGGCTCCGACAATATTGAGAATATTACTTTTGAAAATGTTTCTGTGGCACTCACAAACAAAACAGACTTTCCGAAAGACAAATACGATTTAAGGCCAAATCGCTTTCAGGATATGGTGGCCGGTTATCTATGCGGCGCATATGTGCGAAACGCAACTGCTATTTCCTTACAGGGACTTCATGTAACTGTTGCACCTGAACTTAATGCATGCGTAAGCAAAATATTCGATGTCTGAATTCTATTATCCCAAGGCGCAAAAAGGGGACTGTAAAACAATTTACAGTCCCCTTTTCCTAAGCATTAGAACATTCCACCCATTCCACCGGTGAGTTTTGCCATCTGGCTCTGGCTTTCCTCTTCTAATTTACGAAAAGCTTCATTCGCAGCTGCCACGATTAAGTCTTCTAACATTTCCACGTCATCCGGGTCTACTACTTCCGGATTAAGCTTCAATGCTTTAATCTCATGTTTACCTGTTACTGTGATTTCAACAGCTCCACCACCTGATGTGATAGTTACTTCTTTTTCTTCTAGTTCTTTCTGGGCTTCTTCCATCTGACGCTGCATACGCTGTGCCTGTTTCATCAGATTATTCATATTTCCCGGCATACCCATTCCACCCGGGAATCCTCCTCTTTTCGCCATGTTTAGTCCTCCTCTTCTATCTCAAAGTTAATCAACTGTCGCAAATCCGGATAAATCGCGTCGCTCGGCTGACCACTTTCATTCTGTTTCACCTGTATCTGCACTTCCTTGCCGATACGTTCTGCAATCATTCCCTTTAATGCATCTTGACACTCGGAACGATTCTCTGCAATGTATGCATATGCATTTGCATCTTCGAAAACTAATAATAAACTGTCATCAGGCCCCAAAGATGGTAATGCCTTGTTAAAATAGGTTCTACTCAACCCTGTCAAGCCGGACAAAATCCCTTTCCAGCTACGAACAACCTGTTGCACATCCTCCGGTATCGCCTTCGGAAGCGGAGCCTTCTCTACCGTGGTGTCGACATTTACGACACTTTGACCGGCACCTTGTGGCGCACTCTGTGCTACTACCACACCTTTTTCCAGCTTTTTCTCGAGACTTTCCACTCGATCAATGATAGAAGCATAATCTTCTTCCATCTCCGGTTTACAAAGTTTAATCACTGCTATCTCTATCAGAATACGCTTCTGGCTGGCATACTTCATCCGGTTCGCCAATTCGGAGAAAATACGAATATAACGCATGAGTACTTCCCCATCCACCATAACTGCCTCTTCTTTTAGCAACGCCAGATTATCAGACGAAACTTCTAAAACGTCTTCCATATTATCAGAACTCTGCAGCAAAAGCAAGTTCCGCATATACCATGCAAAATCGGTCACAAACTGCCCCATCTCACGTCCCTCTACAACCAACTCATCGATCGTAGAAATCGCACCTGCGACATCCTTATCTATAATCTGGCGCAACATACGGCTGAAAATTTCCGTGTCCACTGCCCCCAGTGTCTCCAGCACTTTCTCATATGTCAAATCCTGCCCCAGATAAAAAGCAATACACTGGTCAAGAAGGCTTAATGCATCTCGCATAGAACCATCTGCCACCTTCGCTACATAGCGGATTGCCCTCTCTTCCACATTAACCTGTTCTTTTTCCATCAGCTCATTCAGACGAGTTGCGATAGTGTCGATAGAAATACGTCGGAAATCATAACGCTGACAACGCGACAGAATTGTAATCGGTATTTTATGTGCTTCTGTCGTTGCCAAAATAAAAATAACGTATGATGGCGGCTCTTCCAGTGTCTTTAACAACGCGTTAAACGCACCGATAGAAAGCATATGCACTTCGTCGATAATATAGACTTTGTACTTTCCTTCTGTCGGGCGGTATTCCACTTCTTCTCTAATTTGACGAATGTTATCCACGCCATTATTAGATGCCGCATCGATTTCGATGACATTCATAGAACTGCCTGCTGCAATAGCTTTGCACACAGCGCATTCTCCACACGGACTACCATCTATAGGATGTTCACAATTGACTGCTTTTGCAAAAATCTTAGCAATTGTCGTTTTCCCGGTTCCTCTGGTACCGCAAAATAAGTAAGCATGTCCGATTCTATCTGCTTTTATTTGATTTTTTAATGTAGTTACAATGTGGTCCTGTCCTTTGACATCTTCAAACTCGGACGGACGGAATTTACGATATAACGCCGTGTAAGACATGAACTAACTCCTAAATTTAATCTCCAAAGCTGATTCCAATACGCTTCGCTTCTTTAATCATTTGGCACTCAGGGTCAACCATCTTAAGCTTGCCTGCTACGTCCTTTAACGGAACACGCTTTGTCTCCCCATTCACCATACCAATCATGTGACCATAATCTTCATCCATAATTGCCTTCGCTGCTGCTGCGCCCAGTCTGGTACAAAGCACGCGGTCATATGGGCATGGACTGCCGCCTCGCTGCATATGACCCGGTACAGTCACACGCACTTCCGCACCAATTTCTTTTTCAATCTGTGCTGCAATTTCATATGATACAGAAGGATACTTGCGTTTTGCAAGCTTTTCTTTATATTCTTTTTTAGAAAGATTTGCATCTTCCTTTGAAATCGCCCCTTCTGCTACTGCCAGAATGGTAAATCCTTTTCCGGCTTTCGTGCGTTTTTCAATTGCTTCTGTAATTTTCTTAATATCATACGGAATTTCCGGCAAAAGAATAATATCTGCTCCACTGGCAACACCTGCATATAATGTTAGCCATCCAACTTTGTGCCCCATTACTTCTACAATAAAAATACGATTATGGGAATCTGCTGTCGTGTGGATACAGTCAATTACGTCCGTTGCAATATCGATTGCGCTTTGGAAGCCAAAAGTCACATCTGTACCATAAATATCGTTATCAATAGTCTTTGGCAAATGAATAATATTCAATCCTTCTTCTCTTAAAAGATTCGCCGTTTTCTGTGTACCATTTCCACCCAAAATCACAAGACAGTCTAAATTCAATTTATGATAAGTGTGTTTCATCGCTTCCACCTTATCAAGTCCATTTTCATCCGGCACTCTCATAAGCTTAAACGGCTGACGGGAAGAGCCTAAAATAGTACCACCCTTGGTCAGTATTCCTGAAAAGTCTTTGGATGTCAAAATGCGAAAATCTCCGTAAATCAGCCCTTTATATCCATTCAAAAAGCCATAGACTTCCAGGTCGTCTAAATTCGTACTCAATCCTTTTACCACACCGCGCATTGCTGCATTTAACGCCTGACAGTCGCCACCACTGGTCAACAATCCGATTCTTTTCATAACTACCTTCCTCCTGTCTGTGATACATATATGTGTATTTTACAATATTTTTCCCGTTTCTTCAATGTATCAATCACAAAATCACCGCACCACTGTATTTTAATCATGACTCTGATTCGTTGTCGCATTGCTCTTTTGTATGTTTCTTTTCTTCATCTGTAATGTGTTTTGCAATGACAAATGCAAACACGAACAATCCGATTGCAGCCAACGCAAAAAAGGCAATTGCAATTCCATTTCCACCCTCTTTAAATAATTGCATTGCGATATATACCATATATATTGCCGCCATGCCATAAATTCCCGCTCTTAATTTATCACGATTCATATAAATCTCCATTCTACACACATTTTTTCTAACTCTTAGAGTAACACAGTCTTTCCCTGAAAGCAAACAGACTGTGCCGCTAAAATCACCATTCATTTTGTACGCCCAAACACAAAAATCCCGGACAGTCAGTTATCAATTTTCTTTCATAACTACGTGTCCGAGATTTTCAAACAAATTTCCGTAACGGATTATATTTTATCAGCACATGCTTTCGCTTATTTCTTTGCCAGATATTTACGCATATCTAATGCACATGCACAAAGAATAATCGCACCCTTGATAATGTAAAGTGAAGAAGAATCCACACCTAACATAGTAAGTGCTACGAAAATGATACGCAATACAAATACACCTAAGATGATGCCGGAAATAGAACCTGTACCACCTACGAATGATACACCACCGATAACACAGGCTGCAATCGCATCACACTCTGCATTTAATCCGGTATTGGCTGCAACCGAACCGCTTCGCACACCTTCTACAAAACCGGAATATCCGTACATTGCACCTGCTAATGTATGTACAAAAACAGTTGTCCAAAATACATTTACACCGGAAACCTTAGCTGCCTCTGCGTTAGAACCAACCGCAAACATGTTTTTACCAAATGCAGTTTTGTTCCATACGAACCACATGGCAATTACAAGAATCACCGCATAGAGCACGTATCTAGGTACTGCCACACCGCCAAGACGGAACAACTCACCACCAACAAACTCTTTGTATTCTTTGCTCAAACCGGAAATCGGCTGACCATTATTTTCATTTAACTGGAAGAACCAAAGAATAATACCATATGTCATTAACTGTGTTGATAATGTTACGATAAATGGATGCAGGCTGAATTTGGCTACAAAGAAACCATTTACAAAACCAATAAATGCACCAATTGCAACTACAATTAATAATACTGCCAAAATCCACCAAATACTAATTTCCGGAAGATTCTGGAACATCTTATTCGCAAAATCAGATTTCTGTAATAAAACACCTGCAACTGCAGCCGTCAGACCTGCAACTCGTCCTGCGGACAAGTCCGTACCTGTCAGTACGATACAGCCTGCGATACCAAGCGCCATCGGCAGATATGCTGCCACCTGTGTAATAAGGTTTGCAAAAGAACCTAATGTCAGGAAATTTTCTCTTACAATGGCTGTATAAATTACGAAAATCGCCATAATAATGTACAATGCATTATTTAAAATCCCATCTATCCAGAACTGACGTTTTTCCTTCGCATCTTTCTTCGCATAATCAGCGTTCACTTGTTTTAATTTATTTAACGGATTCGTCATGAATCATGCCTCCTTAAACATATTTCGCCGCCAGGGTCATAATTTCTTCCTGGGTTGTATTCCGTGCATCGACTTCGCCCGCAACACGTCCGCCGGACATTACTAAAATTCTGTCACAAACACCTAATAACTCCGGCATTTCAGAAGAAACCATCAGAACGGTCTTTCCTTTGTTCGCCAAGTCTAAGATTAACTGATAAATCTCATACTTAGCACCTACGTCGATTCCTCGTGTCGGCTCGTCTAGCAGCAACACTTCCGGCTCTGTTAATAGCCAGCGGCCAATAATAACCTTCTGCTGGTTACCACCGGAAAGACTACGAATTTTTGTATCCTGGGACGGGGTCTTCGTATGCATGGCATCAATATAATACTGTGTATCTTCTCTCTGAGTCTTATCTCTCAGGAAAATTCCAAATGTTCTATGGCGTTTTAAACTGGAAATAACGGTATTATCTTTTACACTCAGCACTCCAAAAATACCGGTTGCTCTTCGTTCTTCTGTCAGTAACGCAAAACCATTTTTAATAGATTCACCGGAATCTCGATTGAAACACTGCTTTCCGTTCAACGTAATCTTACCGCTTTTTCGTGTTCTGATACCAAAAATACTTTCCAGTGTCTCAGTACGTCCGGAGCTGTCTAATCCTGCAATTCCTAATATTTCACCTTTTCTGGCTTCAAAGGACACATCCTTTAACTGATTATACTGTCCCGTTATATTTTCTACTTTTAAAGATACTTCACCCGGTTTATTCGTCTTTGGCGGGAACTGATTCGTCAATTCTCGTCCTACCATTAAACGGATGATATCCTTCATTTCCAATTTTTCCGCAGGTTCTGTTGCAACCCACTGTCCATCTCTCATAATCGTAATCTCATCTGAAATCCGTTTGATTTCTGCCATTTTATGAGAAATATATATAATACCTACGCCTCTGTCACGAAGCATATTTATAATCTTAAAAAGATGCTCTACTTCTTCCTCTGTCAGTGAAGAAGTCGGTTCGTCAAATACAATTACTTTTGAATTATAAGAAACCGCCTTGGCAATTTCTACCATCTGTCTCTGTGAAACAGGCATATCTGCCATCACCTTATATGGATCCACATCAATATCAAGCTCGTTGAATACCGCCTGTGTATCCTTTAACATCTTATGTTCATCTACCATAAATCCTGCGATTTTCGGGTAACGTCCCAACCACAGGTTATCCATTACATTACGTTTTAATGCCTGATTAAGTTCCTGATGAACCATTGCAACACCATTGTCTAATGCTTCACGGCTGCTTTTAAAATCAATTTCTTTGCCTTCCAGATAGATATGTCCGGTATCTTTTGCATAAATACCAAACAAGCATTTCATCAGAGTTGATTTTCCCGCACCATTTTCACCCATTAAAGCATGCACGGTTCCTGCTTTCACTTCCAAAGAAACATTATCCAATGCTTTTACGCCCGGGAATGTTTTTGAAATGCCTTCCATTTTCAGAAGAACATCATTTGCCATATCGTGTTCCTCCCTCACATTTACTTATTATTTTGGTTGAAAAAAGGACAGCTGCCGCCTATACGACAGCTGTCCAAAATAAGTTCAGCTTTATGATTTATTCGCCTGTATATGGTGCATATGCAACATATAATTTAGCATTACAATCAGAAGCGATACTGAAACGATCATCTGTCAATGCTGCTAAAGCTTCTGTAGGAGCTTTGCCTGCTGAGATACCGGATACTGTCTGTGCAATAGCTGCTGCCATACCATCTGCATCCTGTTTAACTGTACCTGTCATAGCACCTTCAGCGATTAAAGCTTTTGCATTATCTGTAGCGTCTACACCGAATACAGGAACTGTATGTCCGCCGTCTTTGTTATATCCGTTTGCCTGAAGAGATGCTACTACACCTTCAGCCATACCATCGTTGTTACAGATAACAAGTTCAATCATGTTACCGCTAGCTTCGTTATATGTTACAAAGTTTGTATCCATATATTCTTTTGCTGCTGCTGCGGACCATGCACCACCCTGGTCTACCTGATAACCTGATGTATTGTTAGCATCGAAATATTCCAATGCCGGTTTGCCTGCTGCTGCAAGAACTGCATTTGCATCTTCTACACCATACTGTGTACGGTAGATAGCTTCGATGTTGGCTTCATCACCTTTCATCATAGCATATGAGATAATACCATCACCATTTACATCAATATCATCATAGTTGGCAAGTACGTAGTCACCAATCATCTTACCCTGCATATGTCCTGCTTCCGGAGCATCTGTTCCGATGAAGCATGATGTTGCGTTTGCAGAAAGAACTGTTACGTCAGAACCATCTGTACCGATTGCACGGTTAAAGAAGATTACCGGGATATCGCCTGCTGCTGCAAGAATATCTTCTGCTGTATCCGGTGCACCGGATGTTACTACGTTAACAACTAAAAGGTTAGAACCACCTGCGATAGCTGTCTTAATCTGGTCAATCTGTTTTGACTGGTCATTCGCTGCGAACTGGTTGTCATATTTAACACCAAGTCCATCTAATTCCTCATTTAATTCTGTACGAACAGAGCTTAAATATACGTCACTCTCATCATACCAGAATACAGATACCTTTAATTCTCCGTCTGCATTCCCCTGTGCATCCGTATTTCCGCCACATCCGGCGAAAAGTGTTGCTGTCATTGCTAATGTCATTAACACAGCTAAAATTTTCTTTTTCATTGTAATCACCCTCCTGAAAATTTTTGTCGTAAACAATATCTTTTATAGTTTACAACAAAAGTATAACACTGTTTATTTTCAAAAAAAATGCGAAATCTTACGATTATGGTACAAAATTTTACTCTTTTTGTACAAATTCTATCCATATTTCGTTCATATTTTGTTCACACATATGCTAATCAAATGCAAAAAGAACCCTCTGGCATTCCGGTTCAAACATATTCTCTTTGGTAACCAACGTCGTAGCTGTAACGACATCTGTTTCTTTTAATTTCGTACCACTGATTAACATATTTGCATACTCCACACCCAAATACCCCATTGCATATGGATTCTGTACAATCAGTGCATCTACTTCTCCCGTCTCCAGCATTCCGACCGATACGACATTACTGTCAAATGCCACAACATGCGTCTTATCAGCCAAAGAAAGTTCTTCTATTGCATAGCCAACGCCCAATGAGGTCCATTCGTTAAAGGTTACAATTACATTTATTTCCGGATGCTCTTCCAACATTTGCATTGTCCCTTCTTTTGCCCCTTCTGTCGTAGAAACAACGTTTATCGCATCTACGATTTCAACACGTGCATCTTCTGCCACACCATTGCGAAAACCTCGTTCTCTCTGCTGCCCATTCTCACTGTTCTTATCAAAATTTACTATTCCGACTTTTAACTCTTTACTTTCTTTTGCCAAAACAGCATCTGCAACCATTTGCCCTGCCTGATAATTATCCGTACTGATACTACAGGAGACTTTATCACTATTTACGGCACTGTCAATAACGATTACCTTTACACCGGCTATCACCGCTTCATTCACTGCCTCGGCATTTCCATTATAATCTACCGCTGAAAAAATAATCGCTTTGGCACCTTTTTCGACGGCTTCTCTTATAAGTTTATTTTGTGTTTCGTAATCTTCTTCATTTTCCGGTCCTTCAAATGAAAGTTCTAAGTTGTATGCCGTCCCGGCCGCATTTGCTCCCGCAAAAGTACTTTTCCAATAAGCAGATGTAGTAGACTTTGTAATTATCGCCACATATGGTTTACTATTTTCCACGGTCTCTCCCGTACTATTTACGCTGTACATCAGCAACCCCGCTGAAATAATGCAGAGGATGAAAAACGCAGCAGCAACTACGGTATGTAATTTTTTACCTTTCCGCATAATTTTCCTCCATAATCTTCGGCATGCAGATTTCCACCTTCGTTCCGACATCAAGCTCGCTTTGGATTTTAAGACCATACGCTTCACCAAAATAGATTTTTATTCTGTCATTTACGTTTTTAATTCCAATGCCGGCTTTATCTTTTACATCGTGATGTAAAATCTCCCTGCACTGTTCCGGCGGCATACCCACGCCATTATCCGAAACAGACATTACAATATTTCCATCTCTTTCCTCTACCACGATTACTATCTTACCTTCGTCAACCATATCCAGTCCGTGATAAATCGCATTTTCAATAATCGGTTGCAAGGTAATTTTATTACACAGGTATTCTTTGCAGCTCTCACTTACATGAAACTCGTATGTAAATTGATTTTTATAGCGGTACTTCTGTATCTTCAGATAGCTTTCAGCATGCTCACATTCTTTTTGAATGGTAATCAATTCATGTCCTTTACTGATACTGATACGGAATAACTTCGCAAGTGCATTTACCATGACAACAGCTTCTTTATTTCGCTCTTCCTCACACATCCATGCAATCGAATCCAGTGTATTATATAAGAAATGAGGATTAATCTGCGCCTGTAGCGCATTTAATTCTGTCTTCCTAAGCGTAATCTCTTCCTTACGCACCTTTTCCATCAACTGTTGAATACGCACAACCATATGGCCGAAAGAATCTGATAGTGCTGTGATTTCGCTGGTACCTCCCACCGGTGTATAGGTAAAGTCTTCCGCATTTTTTTCAAAATCACGCATAGCTTCCCCTAATTGATTCGCCGGCTTGGAAATCACCTTTGAAAACGTCATTCCCGTCACGACAGTTGCTGCTAAGACAAGCAATAGCATTGCACCAAGAAGTCTCCACAAAGATTCTACTTTCGAAGTAATTAATTCATCCACATAACTGACTCCCATAATGCGCCAGTTACAATTTTCTAATGTATGAATTGTATAAATAACACTATCCTTTGTATGTGAACCGTCCGCAAGTGCCTTTAATGCAGCCGTATCCTCTCCCTTTAATCCGGAATAAATCAGCTGTTGTTGCGGATGATAGACCAGATTACCTTCCGTATCCATAATAAAACAATATCCATGCTGTCCGATTCCTACATCATCCACATAATTAGCAATGTTAGAAAATCGGATATCCATGGATACTTGTATTTTTGTACCGTTCTCATCCTTCATATATTCGGAAATCGTTACCACCCAAGGATAATACGCTTCAAACAACGTCTCAACGTGCGGACTGGATATGTAAAATCCTTCTTCCTTTGAAATATCAATATAGGACAGATTTTGATATATCTGCTCCTTTAACTGATTCCCATTAGACCACCATTCCTTTAATGCTCCGTTATCTGAATGAACCATTACGGCTACGACGTCCTTTCGAATCGTCAACAAATTTTCAAAAAATTCGTTACGGACCGCTTCTGATTCCTGCATGTTCTCACGAATCATACTCATGATTTCCTGCATGTCCTGCGTATAGTCCGTCACCGTATTCTGAACCTGCACGACAGCCTGCTCACTACTGGTCACAGCACTCTGCTCCATGGCATCTTTATAATATTTCAAAAAGACACTCATCGCAGTCCCGCTCGTAATCAGTACAATCAAAACTACCAATGCCGTCATAATTGTAGACATCGGTACTCTATTCCATTTAAACGTTTCTTTTTTATCTTCTTTCATATTCCTTATTTTCCCCTACATGCATTCGGAGACATTCCGGTATATTTTTTAAAACAGTAGCTAAAATAGTGTTGGTCACTATAACCGCATTTTTCAGCGATTTCTCTAATTTTCATATCGGTACACATCAGCAATTCTTTTGCAACCTCAATTCGCTTTTGCGACAACAAATCAACAAAAGTACTGCCCGTTGCTTTTTTTATCAATGCACTTAAGTAATTAGGACTGACTGCAATCTCATTGCTGACATATCCCAGCGACAAATCCTGATTCATATAATTATTCTCTATAATCTCTCTGGCTTTATCGCACAACTGAGTGCTACTCTTTTTACGTTGCTCTGATATCAAATCTCTAGCTCCCAGGCAAAAAGCAAGATAGCGCTCCCGCAATGCCGAAGTCCCTTCCTTTGCCTCATTCATGAATAGTGGTACATTTTTCTGGAATTCTTCTGCCACTGTCTCCTCTGCCACTGCATATACAATTCGCATCACAGCCGTTACCATTTGTGACAGAACAAAACTCATCATCGCAGAAGACATCTGCTCCTGTTCCATTTGTTCAAAAACAGTCGACAGATACTCCGTTAACTCTTCACGGCTTCCGCCACGCATATATTTTTCCAATTCATCCACAGATGCTTGTATTCTTTTTATATCGAAGTCATCACTTCTTTCCACATCTGCTATGAAATGGGTTGTGACAGCATTTCTTTTTACATATCGAATAACGTTCATCGCCTCTACATATGCTTCATGGGCACCGCATAATTTATCTGTAATACGGCTTACTCCAATCTGTGCTTCGCAGTTCATAATACGCCGAACACTTTGCGCTATCTCTTCTACAATAATATGCAGATACTTATCAAATCTGGCAGGGGACGCCTGTAAAAAAGTCACAACACGCCCCTGCATATAAAAGCTTACATGCTTTACATACTTTTCAAGAATCTGCTCCACGGCATAAACTGTAGCTCTCGAGGTTTGATTTTCTCTGTTTGTATCTATAATACTTGTAATCATAACCGCATATGAGACAGCATTTTCCCTGTTTCCTATCAAACCACAATTGATTGCTTCCGATACCAACCGTATTTCAAGCGCTTCGTCTAACGGTCCCAAATAACCGTCTAAAAGCAATGGCACAAGAAAACTGATTATCTCTCCTTTTTCTATCCCATCCGTCGGAGAGGCAAAACGCTGAAACTTCTCATCAATTTTCTTACGGATTTTTTTTAATTCTTCCGTAAGTTCCGCCGCAGATATCGGTTTTAACATATAACTGACAATGTTATACTGAATCGCCTGCTGCGCATAAGAAAAATCATCAAATCCACTGAGAAAAGCTATCTGTGTAGCCGGTCGAATTTCTCGCACCTGCCTCGCCAGCTCGATGCCTGACAAAAAAGGCATACGGATATCTGTAAGAAGGAGATCCGGTTCGTGCTTCTCCACTAATTCTAAGGCTTCTACACCATTTTCTGCCTCGCCGATTACAGAAAATCCTATACTTTCCCAATCTACTTTTCGAATAAGCGCTCTACGCAATTCCTCTTCATCATCTGCCACTACTACCGTATACATATTTCCCCCATTTTCAGGCTATAATTCGATTCCGCAGCCTGTCATCAATTCTCTTGCCGAGTCTAGTGAATCTATTCCGTGCAAATTCTTAATCGGTGCAAATTCACGTTCTCTTACAACCTCGTATGGAAGACAATCTTCCATCATATGAACCATATCCAATACGAGTAATTCAAATTTGTAACCGTTTGGCGCTTCCGGCTTAACAAAACTTCCATCCAACGCCATATACGGAATTTTCTTTTCCACGATATGTGTCATCATACTGTCATTTACAATTTTCTCTAATTTTTCTACCGAGAAAAGGTAATTCAAAATAACACCAAAGCCATATGCCAAATCGCCATTTTCTTTACGCAAAGTCGCCATTTCTTCTGTCATCTCATAATACTCGGCAATAGATGGCTTTCCGTCTTCTGTACAAAGTACACCCACTTTTTCATCCGGTGCTGCTTTACGCACTACTTTAGCGCCGCTTTCCATACCGGAAGCAATGGTCGCACCTACAAAACACGGGTCTGCAATACGCTGCAAACAGTTATCTACAGCAAATACATTTAACCATTCTACACCTTTTTCATGCATATCTTCTGCCAAACCGGCTTTCATCATAGATGCAAACCAACCACCATTACCATTTGGTGACATTGCAACATCCGTCTTGCTTTCCATGTATACACGACCTTCATAATCGCATGCAGGCGCCATTTCCTGTACGAAGAACTTTACATATTCTTCCGGATATCCAAAGTAATTGTGCTCTTTGAAAAATGCTACTGTATCCTCATTATTGATATTGCTTGTCATGATATAAAACGGTACATACGCACCGGCTTCATTGGTAACATCCTGTAAATTGCGAACCAACTGTTCGAACAAATATAAATCTTTTGTCAATCCAATGTTCAACGTTCCCTTTGGTTTATCAAGTCCGAGACGCGTTCCCTGGCCACCTGCCAATAAAACCGCACCCACTTTGCATTCACGGATTGCCTTAAGACCGATTTCCTTAAACTCTTCTTTTCTGGCTTCAATTTCAGATACTTCTACTGCATTCAGTGGTGCAAATTCTCCCCTCTCATTTCCACCATTTACATGTGCAAGATTGTCCAGTACACTCCAGTCAATTGCCTCTAATTTGTTTTTTAACTGTTCCTGTTCCTCCGGCGTGCCCATAGCTAAGGCTGCTTTTATGTAGCTTTGCTTATTGTCTTCGTAAATTTTCATGTTTTCCCTCCGATTCTTATTTGTAACGATTCAAATTCATTTTCGTTATCATTATATGATATTTTCTTCTATTTAGGAAGCAGTTTTCGACAATTGCATTATTGCGCAAAATGATGTAAAATGAAAATGATATGTGCATCCATGCCCAAATCACACTTTTTAGGGCTGATGACTATAAAAATTCCTTAATACGGAGGCTGTCATGATAGTAAATGACCCTGACCAAGAGAAGCGGCAAAAGCTTCGAACTACATTTACAATTATACAAAGTTTTCTTATCATTATCCTTGTTGCGCTTGTAGCACTTATGATGTTTCAGATAAACAGGCTTCAAGGAACCGCCCGAGTTGTTAATTATGCCGGACTTGTACGCGGTGCGACACAGCGTTTGGTAAAACTGGAGATTACAGCAAATCCTAATGATGAACTTGTCTCGTATCTTGATGATATTCTGACCGATTTAAAATATGGAGCAGGGAATTACGAACTGGTCAGTCTTGATAATGATACTTATCAGCAAAAGCTGGATAGTCTCATATTTTATTGGGATACGATGAAAAAACAGATTGTAACCACCAGAACCAATAACTATGAATCGACAGACATTGCCGTTTTATTAGAAATGAGCGAGACTTATTTTAAGATGGCAGACGAAACGGTATCTGCAGCCGAATTCTATTCGGAACAGATTGCAAAGCGAATCGAAATAGTAGAATTTGTTTCCGCAATAGACATGGCTTTGTTGCTCTGTTTAATTGTATGGCAATCATTTTCTGCAGTAAGCATGTATAAGAGAAATCTCGTGCTGGCACAAAAAGCTTATATCGATACGCACACCGGTCTTCAAAGTAAAAATATGTGCGAAGAACTTCTGAGCGACAAAACATTTATTACTACACCAACCGCATGTGTTATGTTTGATATTAATAATTTAAAACTGACAAATGATACATATGGACATCTGTCAGGCGACCAGTTAATTTCTAATTTTGCAACAATATTAAAAAGTGTAGTGCGTGAGACAGATTTTGCCGGTCGATACAGCGGAGATGAATTTATCGTTATTCTCTATGATGTTGAAGAGGATACTGTTTCTAATATGCTCTCTAGATTTTTGAACGAAATTGAATGCTTTAATAGTTTAGGGAAAAACATTCCGATAAGCTATGCACACGGATGTTCACTTTCAACCGATTATCCAAATTGTACTTTAAGGACATTATTTGATGAAGCAGACCGTAATATGTATGCGAATAAACAAAAAATGAAATCCGGATTATAAATCCTACCAAATACAACGGGACTGTAAAAACAGATGATTAACTCTGTTTTTACAGTCCCGTTTATCACTTCTGATTAAATATCTTTGCTTATGCCAATGCTGCTGTAATAATTGACATGAAGTAAACTTCATCTGCATTACATCCACGAGATAAGTCGTTGATTGGTGCATTTAATCCAAGTAAGATTGGACCATATGCATCGAATCCGCCCAGACGCTGAGCAATCTTATAACCGATGTTACCCGCATTGATGTCAGGGAATACAAATGTGTTAGCCTGTCCTGCAACTTTGCTGTCCGGACACTTTGTCTTAGCAACTGTTGGAGAAACCGCTGCGTCAAACTGTAACTCGCCATCGATAGCAAGCTCCGGATATCTCTCTTTTGCTTTGTTAGCTGCACTACGCACTTTATCAACAGCTTCACCTTTACCTGAACCTAATGTAGAATAGCTTAAGAATGCTACCTTAGGGTCCATTCCGAAGATTTTCGCACAGTTAGCTGTCTCGCCTGCGATTTCTACTAATTCATCATCTGTCGGGAATAAGTTAATCGCACAGTCACCCATTGCTAACATTTCATTGCCAGCTTCTGTCTCACGAACTAAGATGAAGCATGAAGATACAATAGAGTTACCCGGTTTTGTCTTGATTAACTGTAATGCCGGACGTACTGTATCTGCTGTAGAATATGTAGCACCTCCAAGAAGTGAATCAGCAAGTCCCATTTTTACTAACATGGTACCGAAGTAGTTTGCCTGTGATAATGTTTTGGCAGCTTCTTCCGGTGTCATTCCTTTGCTCTTACGAAGTTCGCAAAGTTTCTCTACCATCTCGTCAAATTTGTCATAATTTGCAGGATCAATGATTTCTGCTCCTGTAATATCGAATCCATGCTCTTTTGCAACTGCATTCACTTCGTCCGGATTACCGATTAAGATTGTCTGTAAAAATCCTTCGGAAAGAATACGCGCTGTTGCCTCTAAGATACGAGGATCATTACCTTCTGTAAAAACAATTTTCTTTGGATTCTGTCTTAAAGACTCAATCATCTTATTAAACATGTTTTTTCTCCTTTTAAATATAAACTAACCGCTCATGCGATTCCAATCTTATATGTTTATTTTACTATATTAATTAGATTTTGCAAGAAAAAACGTCTGCATCTTATTCTGTTTTATTTTCATAGAACACTTTCTCCGCTTCGTTCCAAGCAGCAAATTTCTCATCTTCCCGCTTATCTCCGAAAAGTCCTGTCTCTTTCAAATACTTACCTAAATATGCTGACACCTTCTTGGCCCCCTGAAAATTCAAGTGGTCACCGCTATCAAACGTATCTGTCATCCAGTCAATCGGAACTTCATCCTGCATGTAGTTCATATCAATATACTCTACACCCATTTCTTCCGCCAGAACTGCCGCCGTGTTGTGACGACGCGGTGCCCACGAGCCTGTAACATTCGGTTCGCTCAGCAGAATTAGTCTTGCACCATGCTTATCACATATTTTCTTAATCTCTCGTAACGTCTCTTTGTTAACTTCCGGTACCCATTCAACTTCCGGTGTCTCAACCGCATATCCGGTTGCATCAATACCTTCCGTGCCCCCAATATAATAGTATCCTTTACCATCCTCTTGATACGTATAATCTATTTCGAAGCCCGTTTCCAGTTCCGGCCAGGTGTTAATCTCTTTCCATCTGTCGTGATAACGTAATACCGGTATCCGCTGTTCTAATGCGTTCCACGTCTTTTCCTTCTCCTCAAAATGATTAAAAATCGTTGCGGTTCCAAGAAAAACAATCTTAGGAGACTGCGTTTCAAATGCTTTATTCACAAATTCTTTTGTATAATAAAGTTCCTGCATTACCGTACCGCAAAGGTAAGATGTGATGCCATAATCACGCCATATTTGCATTGGTATGATTGAACAATAACTTATACTGTCTCCGACAAACAATACATCCAGCGTTTCTTCCGGTTCTCCCAATATTCCGTTTGCCCGGTAATCTTCCATTCCATATCGTTCCATGTTATTTTTCGGCTGGAAAATCAGCGACGCCAATGCCAGCAACACCACCAGACCAAGAAGGAACACTACACTGCTTATAATATTTTTCTTACTTAACTGCATAACCTTCTCCTTCTTAGAAATTTGCATAAATCGGATTAACCGGGATATACCCCAGACCATATGCGCCAAAAATAACAATAAACAAAATCAATCCGTACATTACTGCCCAGCGTATCGCCACATTTTTTCTTCCTAAAGATTCTCGAATTGCCACGCCTCGTTCTTTTAATATACTGGTGATAAACACAATTGCCACGGCAACGCAGACGATACCAATATCCTGTGCGTCAATTCCTAATTGTTCCATCATTTCCAGATTAAATCCTTTCAACGAGAAGTTTGTCAAAATCATTTTAAACATAATCAGTCCGGACTTCAATCCATGTCCACGGAAGAACAATTCACCAATCACAACCAGAATGCTCGTCCGCAACATTTGAAACAACTGATAGCCAAACCAATTTGGGTTCAGGCGCAAAACCTTTCTCACCTTCTTCATAAAAGGTTCTGCTGCATTCCCCATTAAAATCAAAACAAAATGGTACATTCCAAAGAAAATATAGTTCCATGCTGCTCCATGCCACAATCCATTGCAAAACCACACACAAAATAATGCTATTGCACTTGCAACCAGAAGGGCAAAATAATTACCGGTCTTCTTCTTGAGATTTGAAGTTAATTTTTTCACCGGTTTTGATAATGTAACCGGATAGAAAATGTAGTCCTTAAACCAAGCCCCCAAAGTGATATGCCATCTTGCCCAAAAATCAGAAATCGTTTTTGAAAAAAACGGTCTGGCAAAGTTCTCCGGAAGTATCACGCCAAAAATCTGTGCAGTTCCGATTACTGCATCCATTGTACCGGAAAACTCCATATATAATTGAATCGTATAACAAACGGCTGCAATTGCAACGATTCCACCATCATAATTTACGAAATTTGTAAACACTTCTTTTATCAACGGATTTAACCTGTCAGCAATGACAATTTTCTTCATCATACCAAACAGAATACGCTGCAATCCAAAGACTAAATTCTCATATTTAATAGCAGATACATTCCACAATTGGTTAGCGCTCTGCTCATATCTGTCAATTGGACCCTCTACAATTTGCGGAAAAAAACTTAAGTACAACGCAAGTCTGAAAATATTATCATCTGCCTTGATTACACCTCTGTAAACATCAAATATATAAGATACCGCCCTCAGAGAAAAAAACGATAATCCTATCGGTATAAAATAACTCGGAATTATCAGTTCCATTGATACACCAAGTATTTTAAATAAACCATTGAGGTTCTCCACAAAAAAAACAGAATACTTTAAAACTAAAAGCATCCCGATATTTAACGCTATTCCCAAGCCCAAAATCACACGTTTCTGACTCAAATACCGGGCTTTGATGCCTTTGCGCTCTTCTTTTTCAGCCAGATCCAAGCATTCCTTTTCCTGTAAATGCAACCGTTCCAGCCAAATGCCGAAATAGTGCATAAACAACGTGCTTAATCCCAAAAATACAACCAGTTTCCCACTAATCATCCAGAAAAACACATAACTTGCTGCAAGTAAAAAATACTTGCGTCGTTTTGCTCCTATTACACAATACACCAGTATCACAACCGGCAAAAAGAACAAAAGATAATCCACAGAAAAATATGATATCAAGTTACCATATCGCGCGCCATGCAGAACATACTCTAATGACATTTTCTCCTCCTCAAGAAGTACAAAAAAAGCTCGCAGAGCGAACTTTCATTAATATAGCATATACAAAACCGAGTGCATCTCGGTGGGTCTAGATTAAGGACGTTACCTCCATAGTTGACTCCGCCAGGCACCCTCACGTCACCCGGGAGGTTCTTCTTAAGGCTGCTATGTTCCCATCCTGACCTGGTTCGTAGATTCCCGCCGCGCAAGACCCAAACATCATCGCCACTTGTGAAGGGCTGCTCCAAAAAGAAATAACCCACCGATGGCTACTCGGAGTTTTTATTATAGACCACGTGTCCTAGGATTGTCAAGACTTCCCGCTACACTTCGAGGATTTTCGTGTGCGAAAACTCAAGTTTCACCTCGTAATCCCTTCTTTATCTCCTGCTTCTTCTGTCTAAGTTCCCGAAAAAACTGTGAGAGCATCCGGGAGCACTCTTCTTCCAGCACTCCCCGCTCTATCTCTACCTGGTGATTAAATTCTGCCATCTGTAACAAATTCAATACAGAACCTGCGCACCCCGCCTTGGGATTCATGCTGGCAATAACTACCTTCTTCATTCGGCTTTGCACAATCGCTCCGGCACACATCTGACACGGCTCTAAAGTCACATACATCGTGCAATCTTCAAGCCTCCAGTCCCCGGTCTTTTTGCTTGCTTTTTTTATTGCTGCAAGTTCTGCATGGGCAAGCGTATTCCCTTCTGTATTTCTTCTATTATATCCTCTGGCAATAATCTTATCATTCTGCACGATAACACAGCCGATTGGAACCTCCTCCAATGCGTAAGCTTTTTTCGCTTCCCGCATGGCTTCTTTCATGTATTTTTCATCCTGCGTCATTTTCTTTCTCATTACCAAGTTTATCCTTTCAGAGTTACTAAAAATGTGCTATTTTATAGTTATAGTTTAACGTATATTAAAAAGGTTGGCAAATATTATGTTTTCATTAGGTATACATCAGCGATTTTCAATGGAATATGAGACAGAAAGATTAATCCTGCGCATTTTAACTCCGGATTGCGCCAAAAGTGTCTGTCATTTTTTGACTAAAAACCGCGAGCAATTCGAATGCTATGAACCATGCCTTCCGGCAAGCTACTATACACCGGAATACCAACAGGCGATTTTAAGCAGCGAATTGAAATTGGCACTGCAAACCAAGAATATCCGTTACTACGTTTTCTTAAAAGAAAATCCACAAAAAATTATCGGTACGGTTGCATTGCACAACATTGCGACTACCAACTACTCTTCCTGCGAGATTGGTTATAAATTTGACGCTGACCATCAGCATAAGGGATACGCCAGAGAATCTGTGTCGCTTGCAGTATCGGTTGCTTTTTCGACTCTCGGTCTTCACCGTGTTTATGCCCGGGTTATGCCCGAAAATACTGCCTCTATCAAATTATTAAAAAGCCTTCTTTTTGAAGAAGAAGGCCTTGAACGCGAATGTATTAAAATTCAGGGAAAGTGGCAGGACCACCTGCGTTTTTCTTTACTAAATCAATCTTCTAATATTTGATACCAGATGCCTTGCTGTTTTTCGCGAGGCATCATTTGTCTTAGCGGAAATTCCTGTTCGCCGGACATTTCTCCCACTCCCATAAAACCACGGAAGCCAAACACCGATGCCATCACCTGCTCCTGTGCGGCATATATCCCTGGTACTCCGATAAACCATTTTCCATCCGGCAATCTTCCGAACAACAAATGATGAAAATTGAAAAACCCATGCAACAGAAAGCTGTTATTTCCCAAATACCAATAATGCTTTGGCAGCTCCCTAAGATCGTTTAACTCTATCTGAACGGCACATACCTCATTCGTTACCTGTACCGGTGATTTTGTTTTCGTGAAATTCTTCCAAATTTCTTCCATTGTATAATTCGGGAAAACGTTACGCATTGGAATTTCCATGGTATGTAACGATTCCTGCTCTGCTTCATCTATAATTTCTTTTTGAACATCTTTTTGCGCCTGTTTTTCCTTTGAATCTTCTACCGTGTCAGGATGTACTATATCCGGACTGTATTTTGCAAAACTATTTTCTGCAAAATCCGTTATATCTACATCTTTCCAAAAACTTAAATATTTTCCGTTTTCAGAATCTGCAATATATATTCCATCTATTTTAACAAATGCAATGTCCGTCCCTGCCAAAACATTTGTGTGAAAACGGAATGCCCCTTTTCCCATTCCATTTTCAATTGAAAATTCCCCAATGGGAATATAAATCAACTTTCCATCCTTTGCAAAAAGAAATGCTACCGTTCCCTTCCCCCGATATATCCCACCATTTAAAAAATGAACATCAATTTGTCCACGTTCTCCCCGGGTTTCAATCTTAGCATACCCCACATTATCTGCTTTCCGGCCATCCTCATATGCATATATATATGTAACAAAACGTTGCATACCTGCCATGTTCCTACTCCCATCACCATTTGTACCATATATATTCCCTGCATTCGAATTTTATTACCGGAATTCCTTTCGCAAAAAACTATTGACATATTTCTCAGATAGGAATATAATCAAATCAGTAACAGTTACTATTTTCAACAGCAAGGATTGGTACCATGTTAAAATACAGCCGCCAGCGGGAGGCGATAAAAAACTTTCTCGCAGATCGTTATGACCACCCCACGGCAGAGACTGTCTACCTGGGAATTAAAGAAGAATTTCCCAACATCAGCCTGGGAACTGTTTACCGAAATCTTGCACTTTTAGCAGAAATCGGAGATATTCAAAAGATTACTACCGGAGTTGGTCCTGACCGCTTCGACGGCAGACCTGAGCCGCATTATCATTTCATGTGTACATGTTGCGGCGGTGTATCAGACTTGCAAATAGAAGGCCTAGAACATATTAATGTTTTGGCAGCACAGGGCTTCGACGGTGAAATAGCCGGACACATCACTTACTTTTATGGCAGATGTCCGAAATGTAAAAACATTAAAATCTCATAAAGCACTTGAC
>CAYMTX010000013.1:0-29106 GCA_964393475.1 uncultured Roseburia sp.
TATTATATCAACTTATACAATCCACGTTTTAGCTCGCCCCACTGCTACGCAGTTTTCCCGCGGCTTACACCGCTAATGTGCTCGCTAGGGGCTAGTCGCCCCATCTGTCTATCCAACGTGGCTTGTAAGTTATTCTACATCCAGTTCTTTGTATCTACTTTTTGTACTTTGTATTCCGGATGCGGCTCGTCTGTTCTGCAAAGCATTGTAACATCTGTTAAGTCACCTGCTTTTGCTTCAAACTTGTTCTCTCCGTCTTTTAAAGTTACTTCAAACTTGAATACATTCTCACCTTTCTTGGTGGCAACAAGTTTTCCGTCCTGATAAAGTGATACTTCATTCTGGTTTGAATACACTGTAATCGTCTGTTTTGCAGATTTACGATAAGTAAATCTTCTGCCTGCAATATAAACAAACGCATCTTCTTTGTTCCAGTATGCTTTATAAAGATAGAAGCTATCCTTCTTCGTCTTACGGTCAAAGGTCACTAAACCTTTGTGGTTCATGCCCGGCTCGCCGCCCTGATTTCTTGCATCTGCAGCAAAGTCAAACATATTCCATACATAAGTACCCCACATAAATGGATGACGTCTGAAACATTCCAGCATATACTCATGATAAATATTCTGATATTCCTCTGTATTATCACCACGTTTTGGACGTTCCGCATGAAGGTTTGGCATACCCTCTGCACCATATTCAGAATATCCAAGTGCACGCTTCGGGTATACAAAATGATAGAACTTCATAAATAAATCATTTAAGAATAATCCCGGTACATACCAACCTAAGTACAGATTCCATGCAATAATATCAGAAATCTTTGTCACCGGGTGGAATGGTCCGCACATTGCATAATTTGCCATTGTTGTCGGTCTTGTCGGGTCTAACTCTTTCACCAGTTTCTGTAATTCGTAATGATTATCGAGCATATCTTTCTTATGAGTTACTTTAATCGTAATCTCATTGGAAAGTCCCCACATCATAATACACGGATGATTGAAATTCTGGATAATCAGCTCGCGCATCTGAAAAAATGTATTTTCTCTTGCGTTCGGAAGGTGTCTTGAGATATACGGAATCTCTGCCCAAACGACCATACCGTATTTATCACACAAATCATAAAAATACTGATTGTGCTGATAGTGTGCCAGACGAATCGTATTTGCACCAATCTCACGGATCAAATCCATATCCTGCTCCATCTGTTCATAAGAAATCGCATTACCGATTCCTTTCCAGTCCTGATGGCGGGATACACCGTGAAGCGGATAGCTTCTGCCGTTTAAGAAAAATCCCTTTTCCGGGTCAACACTGAATGTTCTCACACCACAGTTACATGTAATTTCATCTACTACTACATCTGCGCGCTTTAACTGCGCTGTCAGCTGATAGAGATACGGATCAGCCACACCATCCCAAAGATGAACTTCTGCAATATCAAGTGTTACACTTGTACCTTTTGCGGATGATACCATATTGCCCTCAGCATCTCTTAATGTAATTACAACTTCCAAGCCTGCCGCTGCCAAATCTTTTACATTTGTGTAAGCATCAACCTTTACACTTGCAGCTTTACCATTTACTTCTGTCACATATTTGATACCCGGACCTCCATAATAATCCAAATCAAAATGCTCTGCAGATACGGTAAGCAATTCTACATCACGGTAAATACCGCCATAGAATGTAAAGTCTGCCATCTGCGGATATACACGGTCATTATCACTGTTATCTACCTCTACCCGAAGCTCATTACTATCGTTCAGTAACTCAGTTACATCCTTACGGAAAGTCGAATAACCATTGTCATGTGTACATACCTCTGTGCCGTTTAATAAAACCTTAGCACTTGCATTTACACCGTGGAACTGAAGATATACACGTTCCTCGGCACTATACTCCGGTTTTGCAAACGTCTTCTCATAGACACATGTTCCGCGAAAATAATCATTACCGCCATCCTGTCCGTCAAGGGCATTCCATGTATGCGGTAAATCTACCGGACGTTTTTTTCCATTCTGGTTTGTAAACATCCAGTCATTCATTATTTTCTGTACTCTTCTCATTTTGTCTCCTTTCTGAATCTCTATCAGCACCCAAAAGGGCGCAAAAAACCTCATAGGATTTTAGTACTAATTACCAAAATTCTATAAGGTTTCCTTCTGTTTTTCAATATTTATTTCTTAAGTGGTCAAAAAAATGACATAAGTGGACGCAACTTTCTCCCTCATGGAATAGGAATCAATATTTTTAAAGAAAAACATCCGTCTTCCACACTCACGTTTAAATTACCATCATATTTTTTTACCATGTAACGTATACTTTTCAAACCAAACCCATGGTGAAAATAATCTTTTTTGGTCGTCTTCGGCAATCCTTCTTCAAATCTTGGTATTTCTTTCACCGGATTCACAATATTAATAACCAAAAACTGTTGCTGGCGGTATATCATAACATCAATCTGGCGTTTCTCTTGATGCTTGAATTTCTCTACTGCCTCAATCGCATTATCAAGTGCATTTCCTAAAATCGCATACAAATCAATTGTATTAATAAAGCCCATCTGGCTGCCATCTGCCACGCAAGACACTATAATCCCACGTTCCTTACAATACAAACTTTTTTCTGTTAAGATGACATCCAATACTTCGTTACCGGTTTTTACTATAGACTCATAAATCTCAATGGACTCTTCCATCTCGTTTAAATATGCGTCAATTTCCTCTTTGTTCATGGAACGTATTGCTCGAACCTGATGCTTTAAATCGTGACACTTTTGATTAATCAGTGCAATATTTTCTTTTGACAGTTCATACTGCTCCTGTTCCTTTTTCCAAAGCATGTTCATAACAGCCAGTTCCTGGCGCATCGCACTTTTTTCAAATAACTCATTTTGCAAATACAAAAGTAAAATCAACAACATCTGTGCCAGATAAATAATAATCCATTTGCCTTCACCCGGTGCCATCAAATCTTTTCCCGGCGTATAACCGATTATCTCAAACGCACAATAAATCACTAACGCTGATATCAACTGCCTCGGCCCTATTTTCTCTTTGCTATCTTCCGGCACCCACCGGCCGAATGTAAAACGAACAAGTACATTGCCTACAGCAAATATCAACAACGCGAAAATCACTTCCGGAAGCGGTTCCGCCACTCCTATATACCGCAAGAAAGAAATCAGCCCCGTCCAAACTTCACACAATAGCTGCCACGACATAAACGCCCATATAGCATAATATATACTAAGTGAAAATGACAATTTCCAACAGGAATAAATAATTCCCAACAATGCCGGCATCCCTATAATACACCACACCAAACGAATTATTGCCGTCTCTGTCGCAATTGTCCGGAAAAACATCACCATTACTGCACAAAAAACTCCAATATACACCACTGCCTTTAAACGGAAGTTCTCCCTGCGCTCCATTCTTCCAACGTAAACATGCGTCGAAACCCACATGGCAGAAACAAAAACCAATGCCAGTATCTGTTCCATTACAGCGTACCTCCCACAAATTCAGTCAATGCTTTTAAAAAAGCAGTACGGTTACGACGACTGACTTCTAATTCATGTCCCGCCACCACTGCCGTGGTCTTCTTCACCTCAGATACATGTTTCAAATTCACAATATACCAATGATTACATTTCGCAAAAGCATACTTTGACAGCATCTGTTCTACGCTTTGCATCGTGCCACGCATTGCAAAAATTCCTTCGTCTGTATGATAATACAACATGCGATTCTGGACTTCCACATAATAAATCTGCTGTACATTCAGTTTTTTTACACCATCCGGCAATGTCAGCAAAATATCTTGCTGTGCCTTCTGATTGGTACGTTTTAATACACGCGTCATCTTCATGGAAAAAATGTAGTAATTAATCGGTTTCATCACAAAATCCAATGCTCCTACTTCATAACCACGGATGGCGTAGTTTGCCATATTTGTAATAAACATCAGCGTCACATCAGCGTCTTGTGCACGAATCTGTTCTGCCGCCTTCATCCCATTTACCTTCGGCATTTCAATATCCAACAAAATAATATCATAGAGTGGCTGATAATCCTCCAAGATTTCTGCTCCGTCACCAAAAACAGAAATTTTAAAACGTACATCATTTTCCTCTTCATATTGTTTTAAATATTCTTGTAATTGTATAGCAAAGGTGGCTTCATCCTCAACAATTGCAATGTGGTACATAACGTCCTCCTTGTTCTATGCAACAAAATGCCCCTACTCACTTACCCAAATTCTGGCTTCATATGCGCCTAATACTTCCAACTGAAAGCTTGTAGTTCCACTGCTTAATACAGACGGGAAAATCATCTCGTATCTCTCACCCGGTTTATAAGCCGGCTGCTCATTCTTTGAAAGATTACAATCTATGATGTATTCCTTATTATCTGATTTTCTACGGTATACAAAACGGTTTTTCTTACGATTGATTACCGCAAACTCACCATATATAAGCGTTTCATTCTCTTTGCGAAGCGCAATCAATGCCTTATAGGCATCTCTTACATCTTCCTTCATCTCCTGTTCTAAGCCGGCATGGCATTCCGGCAATTTTTCATTCCACGGAAGAAGTACACGGCAATGCTCTCTGGTACCTGCCAGAAGTTCTTTAAACACCTCGTCTGACGGCCGTTTTTTTGCAATTTGCTCTGCATAGTAGCCTTTTGCCTCTACATCCGTCAACTGCTCCATGGAAGTAAAATCATAATTAGCAAGTCCCATCTCATCTCCCTGAAATACAAATGGTGTTCCCTTTAATGTAAACTGCATTACAGCCAATAATTTTGCCACCTGACTATGATACATTTTATCTTTCGTAACCTTACTAATCATACGCGGATTGTCATGGTTATTAAAGAAAATAGACATCCAACAGTTATTCCCATAATGTTCCATCCAGTCAATCATGTAATCACGATAATAATTCAAATCATATTCGTAATCATCCATACGGACATGCCCAGGCGTCTCTAAATGGTCAAACGAAAAAACCATGTCTAATTCTTTACGCTCTTCTCCCGTCACAAGCTGACACATCTGCATACCAAGTCCCGGTGTCTCACCTACTGAAAACGCTTCATGTGGAGCGAACGCTTTTTCTTGCACTTCACGCAGGAACTCATGAAGTCTTGGTCCGTAATAATATTTCTCAATCCCCGGAAAGCCCATCAGATTACCGATTGTTGCATTGCCATCCGGCAGTCCTGCTTCCTTTGAAATGTAATTGATAACATCCATCCGGAAACCATCCACGCCCTTATCCAGCCACCAGTTAATCATCTTAACCAATTCGTCACGAACTTTCGGATTCTCCCAATTCAAATCCATCTGCTTTTTTGAAAACAAATGAAGTGCCCAGGAGTCAGATTCTTCATAGTAATTCCATGCCGGTCCTGAGAAAAAAGATACCCAGTTATTCGGTTCTTTCTTATTTCCGTCATCTTTTCTGAAATAATAATAATCTCTATATTCCGAATCCTCATCTTCTAACGCTTTCTTAAACCACTCATGCTCATCGGAAGTATGATTAATGACCAAATCCATAATCAGGCGCATACCTTTTGCATGTACCTTCTCCAGCAATTCATCAAAATCCTCCATCGTTCCGAATTCTTCCATAATTTTGTGATAGTCTCGGATATCGTAACCATTATCGTCATTCGGCGAATCATAAATCGGAGATAACCAAATGGCATCTACGCCCAGTTCTTTTAAATAATCCAATTTTTCGATAATTCCACGTAAATCACCAATTCCATCACCATTCGTATCATAAAAACTTCTTGGATAAATCTGATAAAAAACTGCCTCTTTCCACCATTTCTTAGTAATAGCCCCTTTACTTACTACCGGCACATCAGATTCTGTATTTACTAACTGTAATACTGCCTCAAAAAAATCCTGCCCTAGTGTTTTCTTAGTAAGCCCTGCCAATGTTTTTAACTTAAGACTTGACACCACTCCATTTGTAATTGCCCACTCTTTTATTCCAAGCTGCAACAATAATTTCGCCAATGCATCATGTCCTACCGGTGTTTTGTATAAGTCACCCACTCTGCTATCTAATGTTAATCCTTTTTCTCCCATTTTCTTCCCTGCTTTCCCCATTTTCATAAACCGGGCATGTGTCTCCAGAATATCAATTCATTATTTTCTATTATAACAGATTTGCAGTTATGTGGAAAGCACCGAAGTCAGAAATACTATTTCTGCTACTCTTATTTCTATCCTCTGCGACACTTTCTCTGTCCTCATACTTTTTTCAGTGGTCGATATACCTGCAGAACAAAGAATCAGCTCTGCTGATTCTCCGCACCCGAGCGGTATCGCGCCGCGATTAATTTCTTCTCCGCGAGGTGCGCATTCTTGCGAAGCATTTTTAATTCATAGGAACGCATGCATTTTCACGCTTTAAATAAACACGGTCTTTCCTATGAATCAAAAAAGCCGGCGGTTTTCACCACCGGCTTTTTTCCATATCTAAAGCATAGGCTCATCGATATTATAATAAGCTCTTATACAATGCTGTAATATCTTCCACACTTGTCTCTTTCGGATTACCCGGACGGCATGCATCATCATATGCCGACTGTGCAAGGAAAGGAATATCTTCTTCTTTGACGATTTCTTTTAAGTCCTGTGGGATTCCTACATCTACAGAAAGCTGTCTTACAGCGTCAATTGCTGCTTTTCTGTATTCTTCCTGTGACATTGCATCAACACCGGCAACTCCCATTGCTCTTGCGATTTCGCGATATTTCTCACCTGTTGCTTCTGCATTATATTCCATAACAGTTGGAAGAATAATTGCGTTTGCAACACCGTGTGGTGTATCGTAAAGTGCGCCGAGCGGATGTGCCATAGAGTGAACGATACCAAGACCTACATTAGAGAAGCCCATTCCTGCCACATACTGACCGAGTGCCATACCTTCTCTGCCTTCCGGCTCATTATTTACTGCCGCTCTTAAAGAACGTGCAATGATTTCGATTGCTTTAATATGGAACATATCGGATAATTCCCATGCACCGGCTGTAATATAGCCTTCAATTGCATGGGTCAGTGCATCCATACCGGTAGCTGCAGTAAGTCCTTTTGGCATAGAACTCATCATATCCGGATCTACGAATGCAACAACCGGAATATCATGTGGGTCTACACATACCATTTTACGGTTTTTCGCTGCATCTGTAATTACATAGTTAATCGTAACTTCTGCTGCAGTACCTGCTGTTGTCGGAACTGCAAAAATAGGTACACATGGTTTCTTTGTAGGTGCAACACCTTCTAAGCTGACAACATCTGCAAACTCAGGGTTTGTGATGATAATGCCGACTGCTTTTGCAGTATCCATGGAAGAACCGCCGCCGATTGCAATGATATAATCTGCACCGGAAGCCTTAAAGCTCTCTACTCCATTCTGTACGTTTTCAATTGTCGGGTTTGGTTTAATGTCAGAATATACCTCATATGCAAGGTTTGCGCCTTCCAATACATCTAATACCTTTTGCGTTACCCCAAATTTGATAAGGTCCGGATCAGAACACACGAATGCTTTCTGAAATCCTCTTCCCTCTGCCTCTGTTGCAATCGCGTTAATTGCACCTGCTCCATGATAAGAGGTCTCGTTCAATACAAATCTGTTTGCCATAGTTTTCTTCTCCTATTTTTTATTTTATTATACAATAATTATGATGTATCTTATTTCTCGTATAGGAATTTCTCCGGTAATTCCACTTTAAAATCTACCGCCAAATCGCGGAAATTCTGTACGCTGATCGTCTGCAGCTTATCCGGTCTCATGGACAACATTTTCACCAATATTTCAGCAGATTTTTCTACGGTATGCATTAGGCCAAAGGTCAAATCAAAATTCTCGCCTGCTGCGAACATACCATGATGTGCCCACACTGCCACATCATACTGTTTCATCAATTCACTCGTAGCTACTGCAATGTCACGTCCTCCCGGAACCATCCACGGAACGACACCGATTCCCTGTGGGAACACAACCGGACATTCGGTTGCCATCTCCCAGAGTTCTCTTGTAAATACTTCGTCCGTTAAAGGAAGCACAAAAGTAAGTGCAATGACATTTGTGGTATGTGCATGATAAATCACACGGTATCTGCCGTTTGTTGCAAGCTTCTTCACTTCATGATTCATTAAGTGGCTTGGAAGCTCAGAAGTTGGTCTGCCGCCATTGACAAGTCCCCATACAATACGGTAATTCTCACCCTTTTCATCCAGTTCAATCATACAGATAGAATCTTCCGGTTTTATTATCACATTGCGGAAAAATTTACCGCTTCCGGTCACTAAGAAATATTCACCTGCCAGATTCGGAACACTGGTACCGATTGGCTGCCATTCCCCTGCTTTCAAATTCTCTTTTACCAGTTCCACTTCCTCCGGTTTTACACGATAAGAAAGATTACCGCCATTTCTCTCGTGCCATCCTAATTCCCATCCGTCATTTGCCATGCGGATAAATCCCTGTACAAATTCTGCATCTAAAAATTTCATTTTAACATCTCCATTCCGCAGACGCTTCGCGTCTCCTATTTCGTTACTGTACCTTACTTGCCACTATCACTGAAACTTAGCGCTTTACCAGCACTTCTTCTTCATATTTCTTGACCTCTGTAAACCACTCTGTCGTTGTCGTACCACAGATTCGACAGTACTCTTCCCACACATCACCAAACGGAAGCATTTTCACTTCTTCCTGCTGTACCATAAGTGCCGTCCAGTCTGCCTGATTCTGCAATTTCTTTAATTCTTCGTTCGGCGTACAAAGTGCCATAAGCAGTGCTTTCTGCCAACTTCTGAAGCCAACCGTCCATGCACTGATACGGTTAATACTTGCATCAAAATAGTCAAGTGCCATATTCACGCGGTCAATCGCACCACAACGCACGATTTCTTTTGCCATTTCTTTTGTCTCATCATCAAATAAGACTACATGATCGGAATCCCATCGTACCGGACGGGTAATATGTAATGCAATTTCCGGGAAAAATGCCAGTAATGCCGGAATTTTATCAGAAACCACTTCTGTCGGATGATAGTGTCCGTTATCCATCAATGGCAGACAACCTTCATGCGTTGCTGCAAAAGACAACGCAAATTCCGCAGAACCTACCGTATAGGATTCCACACCGATACCGAATACCTTTGATTCCACACACGGTTTTACAAGTTTACTGTCATGCGGCTCTGCAATGATTTCTTCGATTGATTGCTTATAGCGTGCTCTCGGTCCGAGACGGTCAGCCGGAATATCTTTCGAACCATCACCGGTCCAGATGTTCATAACACACGGTACACCTGTCTCTTTTGCAAAATATTCTGAAATACGGATACATGCTTTTCCATGCTCCACCCAGAAACGTCTTGTCTCTTCATCCGGTGAAGAAAGTGTCAGACCATCTTTTATTTTGTCATGTGAAAAGAAGGTTGGATTAAAATCAATTCCCATATTACGTGCTTTGGCAAATTCTACCCATTTTGCAAAATGCTTCGGTTCAATTTTATCACGATCTACGAACTCACCTTCTTCAAAAATTGCATAACTCGCATGAAGATTCAATTTCTTCTTACCCGGTGTACATTTAATCACCATATCCATATCTGCCATTAATTCTTCCGGCGTTCTTGCTTTGCCTGGATAATTACCGGTCGTCTGAATCCCTCCGGTCAGTGGTCCGTCATGGTCAAAGCCGGTTACGTCATCTCCCTGCCAGCAGTGGAGTGAAACCGGAATTTCTTTTAGTGCCGCAATTGCTGCGTCTGTATCAACGCCAAGCTTTGCATAAGTTTCTTTTGCATACGCATATCTTTCTGTCTGTGTCATCTGTGTTCCCCTTTCTTATACTCCCTCACTTCAAATGATTCAAATACGCAGGTTCTCGCCTCGCTCAAATCTTTAAATACTCCATCTGCAATCATCTGTGCCATTATATTCCCGATTGCAGTTGCTTCGTTTGGTCCTGCATAAACGGTTTTGCCCGTAGCTTCTGCCGTAAGCCGGTTCAGATAATCCGCATTGGAGCCGCCTCCGATGATATGGATTGCCGGATAATCCTTTCCGGTATTCTGTTCCAGTTCTCTGACCGTGTCACCATAGCATTTTGCAAGGCTCTGATAAATAACTGCTGCAAATTCCCCCGGTGTCTGCGGTACTATCTGGTCTGTTTTTGTACAATAGTCTGCAATTGCACACATCATATTTTCCGGTGCCAGAAAAGTGTCATCATTGACATCTACTCTGGAAGGGAATTGTTTACATTCCTCTGCCATCTCACAGAGTTCTGCAAAAGAATACTTATCCAAAAGTTCATGTCTTACGGATTGAATCATCCACAAACCCATGATATTTTTCAGATAACGGAAGCGGTACTCGTAACCGCCTTCATTTGTAAAATTTGCTTTTCTGCTGTCTTCATCGCATTTCGCCTGCTCTGCTTCCACACCCATCAATGACCATGTGCCGGAGCTGATATAGAGTCCATCTCCCTTTGTAACCGGCATTGCCATTACTGCCGAAGCGGTGTCATGGCCGGCACACAATACCACCTTACAGTTATAGCCGACCTGTGCCTGTATCTCTTCCTTTAACCATCCGACTTCTGTCCCAGCCAGCGAAAGCGGTAAAAAAATTTCTACCGGATAACCAAGTCTCTCAATCAAATCCTTCTTCCACTGCTTCTTTTCCGGGTCAACCAACTGTGTCGATGTCGCATTCGTATATTCTGAACATTTCTTTCCAGTCAGTAAAAATTGAAAATAGTCCGGCAGCATAAGAAATGTCTTTGCTGCCTGTAACAGTTCCGGTTCTTTCTCTTTCACTGCCATCAACTGATAAATTGTATTAAAAATCTGCTTTTGTATGCCGGTTTGTCCATATAATTCTGATTCCGGAATAATCTCATAGACTTTTTCGTCCATGCCGTTTGTGCGGCTGTCACGATAACCGTAAGTATCACCCAGCACTTCATCATTTTCATCTAACAACACATAGTCTACTGCCCACGTATCAATCGACATACTGACCGGAATTTTACCAAGTTCTGCGCAATGCCGCATACCATTCACAATTTCTGTAAATAAATGCTTCGTGTCCCAAAGCAGCTTGCCCTCTGCATGCTTCATGCCGTTTTCAAAGCGATACACTTCTTCCAACTGCATTTTTCCGTCCTGCATACATGCCAGCATGTGTCTGCCACTGGATGCCCCAATATCCACTGCAAGATAATAATTCTGCATGTTCATCTCCTCTAATCTTAATTTTACTTTTAGTTTACCCCGAAAAAAAAGACAAAAAAAGGACACTTTTTAATTGAAAAAGTGTCCTTATTCGCATTTTTTATTTCCCAAACTCGTCACTCTGTATTGTCTTGGTGTCATTCCAAACTGTTTCTGAAAAATCCGGTGAAAATAACTTGTATTATCATATCCGACTGCAAGTCCGATATCCAGCACATTCATCGTTGTTGCCGTCAGCAGATACGCCGCCTGATTCAAGCGTTTCTTCTGGACCAGTTCTGTGTACGTACATCCGGTACGTCGCTTAATCTCACGTGACAGCCAGCGCATATCGTAATGAAGCTGCTTTGCCAGTGTGTCTAATTCACCATCCCTGTAATGCTCTTCAATATAACTTAATACATCCATTACAAGCTTCTGCTGCTTGTCTGCCTCTGCAGTCTCCATTCGTTCTATCTGATTCATTAACTGGAGAAACAAAAGCCCCATCGTAACCTGTTGAATACTGCGTTTATTCGATTCTTTCCGAATGAGCGTCCATATCAGATTTTCTACCAGATTCTGCACCGGAAGCACATCTGCCACCTTAAAGTGCAGATAACCGGTGTCCTCTTTTCCTCCCGTCAGACAATCAATGACAAAGGAACGCAGCTGATTATTTTCTGCTTCTGTCATCGTAAGCCCATAATCAAAAAATTCCGGCAGAATAATAAAATTAACCGCCACATCTGTCTCTGCCGCCGGATAAATTTCCTGCCGCGCTGACTGACTGATAAAGAGCAGTTCACCTTCATTTAACACGATTTCATTTCCATTGATAACATGCCTTGTACTGCCCTGACACATATATACCACTTCTACAAAGTTGTGAGTATGCACCGGAAAATGCACAAAACGGGTATGGGTACGGATTTGGATAAGTTTTCCGTCCTCCAGCAGCTTTGCCGCATCCACTTGTACAATGTCCTGCGTTACTGCGGTCTTGGAACTGTATATTTCTTTTTCTATGTCTGTTTCTCCACTGCGCAGACGTTCCTCCTCCGGTGTAATCTGCTGCAGGATTTGAAGCAATTCCGGTGTCATGATGCTTTCCTTCCTTCATAAAATGTAAAGATGTTGTATTTTACATTATCATTGCGGTATTGTGAGCGTCAAGTAAATTTTCTGCTGTATTGTTACGATTCCACGGATGATTGCCTAAATATTTTTGCACAATTAAGACTTCTATTGCGCGATTCGCGCAGAGCGTTTTAGAAAAGATTGCGGTATAATAAATACAAAGCAGATTTTAAAGCTAAAAGATTATTTGATTAATGAAATTTTTGAAAAAAACTTGCTGATTTTATTGCCATACTATATCATTAATTATGAAAGAAAGGATGGGTGATATTATGGGAGGAAAGGTATTACCGTTACCTTCAGACAAATTACGTGAAGAAAGAGAAGCCGGAATCACTTTGGGCATGACTCAGGGTATATCCCAAAGTATATCCGCGCTGATAGAAACCTGCAAAGAATTTCATGCAAGCAAGGACGATACCGTTCTAAGAATCGTGAATAAATTTTCTTTAAGTACCGAAGAAGCAACAACACTGGTCGATGCCCTCTCTAATTCCGAATTATATCACTTCCTCCAGAATATTTTTGAGCATTTCCGCAGACTGCTTTAGTTTTTCCAGTTCTTCCTCGTCCAGAGAAACCGGAACGATTTCTTCTACACCATCTGCACCTACGATTGCCGGCATACTGAGTGCCACATCGGAAATACCGAACTCACCGCGCATGAGATTAGATACCGGAAGAATGGATTGCTCATCACGAATGATTGCTTCACAGATTCTGCGGACTGCCATTGCCACACCAAAATACGTTGCCTTTTTCTTTTCGATAATCTCATAGGCACTGTTTTTCACTTCTTCCGCAATCCGTGCTTCTGACATATCATGATTGTAATGTCCACGCATCTCACAAAACGTATCTATCGGCACACCGGAGACTGTAGCACTGCTCCATACGGCAAGCTCACTATCGCCATGCTCTCCGATAATAAATGCATGTACACTCCGGCTGTCTACCTCCAAATGCTCACCCAGATTATATTTCAGCCTTGCCGTATCCAGCACCGTTCCCGAACCGATAACACGGTTTGATGTAAAACCGGATAATTTCCATGCGACATAAGTAAGAATATCAACCGGATTTGATACAACAAGTAAAATACCTTCATAATTCCTTTTAGCAATCTCCGGAATAATCGACTTAAAAATTGTCACATTTTTTTGCACCAGGTCAAGCCTTGTTTCCTCCGGCTTCTGATTTGCACCTGCTGTAATAATAATAATTGCCGCATCTGCAATGTCGTCATAATCGCCGGCATAAATCTTCATCGGTCTTGCAAACGGCAGACCGTGGCTGATATCCATTGCCTCGCCTACGGCGCGCTCCTTATCCGCATCTAATAATACCATCTCCGTAAACATACCACTTTCCATTAATGCAAATGCGGTTGCCGCTCCAACATATCCGCAGCCTATTACTGCTGCCTTTCTTCCGGTTCTCTTTCGGTTCATACTAATCCCCATTCCGCAGACATTTTCTTTTCCTGCTATCTAGTCTATTTCTTTTCATCCAGAAATAATATGCACCGAATATCTTCTTTCTATACCTTATCATAAGTATATATACCTATATTTTCGCACTATACTCCATTCCGCATTTGTTTTAAAAATGATACAAAAAGCCACATATATCTGATTATTACATCAAATACATGTGGCTTTCACCATCATATTCTTTTATTTTGCAAACTATTTTACAAACTTTTTCCCAACGACACTTCCGCCATCGACAAGCACATCGACTCCTGCGAGGTAACCATTTCTCTCGTCTGCCACTGTTGCCAGTGCAAAACCTAATTCTTCCGGTTTTCCCATACGCTTTTCAGCAGTTGTGGCAAGCAGGCTTCCACCTTCTTCTGCTTCTAAGTTACCCATATCAGTTGCAATCAGACCCGGGCTTAAGGAGCATACACGGATTCCTTTTGCACCATATTCATATGCACACTTTGCAGCGTACCAGATAACAAATTTCTTGGACAGTCCGTATGCAAGGCCCGACGCTTTATAACCTTTTAACATATTTGGCATTTTCAACACTTTCTTTAAAAAAGCAGCCTCATCTTTATCTGCAAGTGCAAATGTCTTCTCATTTGCCAGAAATCCAGGTATCATATAAGCTGAATTAGAAGATACATCTACAATGACACTTCCTGCTCCCATGTGCTTTGAAAATTCCTGATTGATATATACCGTTCCTAATGCATTAACACGCATTAACTGCTCCGGTTCTGCCATAGCAGGTGACAAACCTGCGGAGTTAATAACATTTCTAATTTCCCCGAGACCTGCCGCATATTCTGCAAGTTCACGTACCTGTTCTCTGTTTGAAGTATCACAAGTCTTTGCATAAGCTTCATAACCTGCTTCTTCCAATTCTTTCACTGCTTTTTCCAGCTTAGACATGGTACGTCCTGTTACAACAATGATTTTATCCTTTGGCATACACTTTGCGGCTGCCAGTCCCATTCCGCTTCCGCCACCAGTAATTACACATACTGTTTTCATTATTTAATCCCCATTTCTGAGCGAATATCGCGAAGAGGCGACGCAAATGTCAGATTTGCGGCTGCCATCAAGGCTATTTGTTTCCGCTCAAAACAAATAGCCGATTGAAAAATAAGCTATCAAACTTATTTTTCAATTTATCTTCCCTTCCTTTTTTAACCATGCTATCTCATCCCTAATTGTATCAGAATATGGGCGTGTTGTATAGCCTAATTCATTTCTGGCTTTGCTTGAATCAAATTCATTATTTCTTGCCAGATTATAGACAGAGAAAGTTGTCATTAACGGCTCTTTGCCCGGTTTAGCTGTTTTCTCCATAAATGCAGCCAATTTATATGCAATGCCAAGAGGAAGGAATTGCTTAATCGGTTTACAACCGGATTCATCACAGACCATTTTTACAAAATCACGGAAAGATACTGCTTCATTACCCAGAATATAGCACTGTCCTTTTCTTCCTTTGTCTGCTGCTGCAATCGTACCTGCTGCAAGGTCACGCACATCACAGAGGTTAAATGTTCCATCCATACCCATCGGCATCTCACCATTGATAATCTTGATTAATGTACCTGTTGTCTCACCGATTGCATAGTCATCCGGTCCCATAATTCCGCTTGGGTGAACAATACATGCATTTAATCCCTGCGTTTTTACAGCATTCATAACATCCTGTGTAGCAATTGCTTTTGCACGGCTGTAGCATCCTACTACCTGGTCTTCGTCAAAATAAGATACTTCTCTGATTTTGCGTCCTTTTACTTCCGGAATTGCACCTGTACTGCTGCAGTATACCATTTTCTTACATTCCGGTTTTTCCAAGGCAAGTTTGATAATGTTTTTCGTTCCGGTTACATTTACATCCATAACAAGTGGATTATAATCCGGTTTTACAGTTACGATACTTGCGATATGCAGTACGATTGTCTCCATGCCTTCCGGTACTGTAAAAAATTCTCTTACCGATGTTACATCACAAACATCGCCTTCACAGATTTCTACTTCTTTTGGTAAATATTTTACCGATTTATCACCCGGCAGAACAAAACCTCTTACTTTTTCTCCACGCTCCACTAACTGTCTGCAAATGGTGCTTCCCAAAAATCCTGCTGCTCCTGTTACTAAATACATTGTATTGCTCATAATGATGTTCTCCCTTATTTTATACTCTGTTATTATCTTTCCGACAAACGATAATATACCGGGAAGAGTTTTATAAAATGTTTGGGAGATGTTAAAGTTTTGTTAAAATACAACTGTTTCTTCCGGTTCTTCTAAAAAGTGGTTCCGCAAATAAATGATTTCTAATTTCTATTACCATAGTTACATCATTATTTTCAATCACCAAGCAGCGCCTCTACTTCTTCTCTGGTCGCAAGCTGCTCGGAAAATGCGCTGGCACTTCCGGCAGCAAGACCTTTGCGAAATGCATATTCATAATCCTTCGTTTCCAAATAGCCGGCTACAAAACCCGCAACCATTGAGTCTCCGGCACCGACAGCATTTATCACTGTTCCCTTCGGTGCTTCACTGCTATATTCCCGGCCATTCTCATCAAGCAGTACCGCGCCTTCGCCTGCCATTGATACCAGTACATTACGTGCACCTTTTTCCTGAAGCCGTCTGGCATAAGGAATCACAGCTTCTCTCGTTGTAAGTTCTACCCCGAATATTTCTCCAAGCTCATGATTATTTGGTTTTATCAAAAACGGACGATATGGCAGCACATTCATCAGCAGGCTCTTTGTCGCATCCACGATTATATCGATTCCTTTTTCCTGCAAATCCGCCATAATATCCATATAAATAGTGTCCGGCACAGACTGAGGAATACTTCCTGCCAGAATCAAAATATCGCCTGCTTTCAAACCACGAATCTTCTCCCGCAGTTTTGTCACCTGTTCTTTCGGGATATCGGGCCCTTGTCCATTAATCTCCGTCCCATCAATATTTTTCAGTTTGACATTAATACGTGACTCTCCTTCTGCAAGCATGAGAAAGTCCGTTCGGATTCCATCATCTGCTAATCTCCTCCTAAGCTCTGCTCCTACAAAACCTGCCAGAAATCCAAGTGCCGTACTCTCAAATCCCAAATGCTTCAATACATAAGAAACATTTATCCCTTTGCCGCCTGCCTGCATCTGTTCATAAGATGTGCGGTTAGTCATACCCAGTCTGAAATTATCAACCCCTACAATATAATCCAGTGAAGGATTAAAAGTTACCGTATATATCACTGTTCCTTCTCCTCTCTACTTTGTTTGGACAGCCTTATCCCATTTTCACTCCCACAGCTTTTCTATCCAGTGCCTTAGAGACTCTTCTATAAAAAAGAAGCGATAAGCATGTACCAAGTATCCAGCCAACCGGCCATGCACACCAGATACCGGTCGGAGTTTTCACAAGGTCAGACAAAACAAATGCCAGTATTACACGAAGAAATAAATCGGTAAATGTGGCAATCATAAACGGTACCATCGCACTTGTTCCGCGAAGAACTCCGTCTGCTACCAGTTTGGATGCCAGTACAAAATAAAGCGGTGCCAGAATTCTCAAAAATTCCATACCGGTCTGAAGCGCCACAACTGATGCCTCATCCATAAATAATAACAATAAATATTTGCTGAATGCAGTATACAAAATACAAAACGGAATACACAACAGCCACACCAGCTTTAACCCTGCCTTAAATCCTTCCTGAATACGCCGGAACTGATATGCCCCAAGATTTTGTGCCGTAAAATTAGAAATACCGTTTCCAATCGTAGTAAAAGACGTAAGCACAAGATTATTTAATTTGACAGCGGCGGAATATCCGGCTGCCACACTGACACCATAACTGTTAATACAGCCCTGTATCAGCATATTTCCAACTGAAATAAATGACTGCTGCAAAATGCTCGGTATCGCAATAACCGCAATCTTTTTGAACAGATTCACAGAAAATACCGGCACATCTCCCTCTGTCTCTATTTTAGAAAGCCTCTTTAGAATGATAACCACTGAGCACACACAGCTGACACCCTGACATAAAAAGGTTGCCCATGCCACACCTGCTACACCCATAGAAAATCCCTTTACAAAAAGGATATCAACCAGAATATTTGCCGTAGACGAAAATGCCAGAAAAATAAACGGTGTTTTGGAATCTCCCAATGCCGAAAAAATTCCGGTTGCAATATTATAGAAGAACAAAAATGGAAGTCCCCATATATAAATCCTCAGATACAGCGCCGAATCACTCATAATCTCCGGCTGGGTCTTCATCAATACCAAAAGTGTATCGCAGGACAACAGACCGACTACCATTAAAAACAAGCATAACACCCCGCCGGAAATCAATGCCGTATAAACTGCCGTTTTCATTTCAGAAAACTTCTTTGCACCGAACAGACCTGACACAATCACCGAACAGCCTATATTACTTCCAAACGCAAATGCGATAAAAATGAGTGTAATATTATAACTGTTACCTACTGCCGCAAGTGCATTTTCACCGATAAATTTCCCGGCAACCAAAGAATCCGCTATATTATAAATCTGTTGAAATATAATACTGCCGAACATTGGAAGACAAAATAACCATAATACTTTCTGTGGATTCCCCACTGTTAAATCTTTATTCATACTAATCTAATCTCCATTCCGCAGACGCTTCGCGTCGGAGGTAATCGCAATGTGAATCAGTGATTCACGTCGCTGAATTTCCGATTCAGCTCTGCAATAATGCTACTTTGTGACGTCCGATAGACATTATACTCCCTTTTTTTTGTTTTTCAAACAATAACTATCCAACCTTGGAGAATAAAACCTCATTTGGGCGGTATTCTTATGTTTTAAGCGTTTATCGCCCAATATTTTTTGTATTTTGGGCGATAAATAGCTCTATTCGGCATTTAGCACCCAAAAACTTCTTAAAAACAACATTATATTATTTATTTTCTGCATTTTTCCTGAAAAAACATGTATATTTTGGGTGATACATCAGTTTTTATACATTTATCGCCCAATTTTCTATTTCCCACCGCATCCACTAAAATATCCATTACATGGACTATCGACCGGACAGCCGCACACCGTACACCACGCTTTTTACCTTGACTTATCTACACATTTATACTGCAATGCGTTTTGTCCGATTTCGGACATTTTAAAAGATACATCTTTTTTAAATCTTAAAATAAGAAAACGGAGGTTAGATAAGCATGAATCGATATGACCATTATTCTGCATTGCTAAATCAGTATGACAAAGAACTGGATGAAATCTACCACAAATATGCCTTGCAGAGCTTCTGCACTTTGATTATTACGACAACGAAATTATCGCTGCCATCGCACAGAATAACGGTTTAAATGCCGATTATGTCGAAAAGCAGTTAGACAGCCACGGCTGGCAGAACATCCCACTGACTTACCGCAGCAGTTTTTATTCTGCACATGCCGTAAACGCCGGTAATGTAGCTCTCTTAATCGAACAGAAAAGGTCATTGAAAAAATAGCCTCCCTCGGCAAAGACTGTGTTATTGTCGGTCGAAATGCAGATATCATTTTACAGGAATACCATCCTTTCCATATTTTTGTCTGCGCAGATACAGAATCTAAAATCCGCCGTTGTCGGGAACGCGCACCGGAAGGAGAACACCTTTCCGAAAAAGAACTGCTGCAAAAAATGAAACAAATAGATAAAAACCGTTCCAGAACAAGAGAAATTCTTACGAATGCCACATGGGGACAACGGGACTCTTATCACTTAACAATCAATACAAGCGAATGGGATATCAAAGAGCTCGCCGCAGCAGTATCCGCTTTCACAAATAGCTGGTTTAGGAGGTCATAATGAAAATTCAGCTTTCCGATCATTTTACATATCGTAAACTTATTAAATTTACATTGCCGTGTATCGGCATGATGATATTTACATCCATTTATGGTGTTGTTGACGGATTTTTTGTATCAAATTATGCCGGAAAAACACCATTTGCAGCGGTCAACCTGATTATGCCGTTTCTAATGATATTATCCACCGTTGGCTTCGTGTTCGGCACGGGCGGCTCTGCCATTGTTGCAAAAACATTCGGAAAAGGTGACAAACAAAAGGCAAACGACTATTTTTCCCTTTTTGTATATGTAACCTTTCTCCTTGGTATGCTGTTTGCAGTTTTAGGCATTATCTTTATCCGACCAATCGCAGAACTTCTTGGGCCGGTATGACAAATATTGTTCTCGATGCAGTGCTTGTCATTTTACTTCCGCAGGAATACAAATTAGCAGGCGCCGCTATTGCTACTGCAACCAGCCAATTCATCGGCGGCAGTGTGCCTTTTATCTATTTTCTTCGTAAAAACAGCAGTATTTTACGCCTTGGCAAAACACATTGTAATGGCAAAGCAATCTTGAAAGCATGCACAAACGGTTCTTCTGAATTTATGAGCAATATTTCTATGAACCTTGTCGGTAAGCTTTACAATATCCAGTTAATGAAATATGCCGGAGAAGATGGTATCGCAGCTTATGGTGTCATGATGTATGTAAGCATGATTTTCTCCGCAACTTTTATCGGATATTCCATCGGAACTGCGCCTATCATCGGATACCACGATGGTGCCAAAAACTACGGGGAATTAAAAGGACTGCTTCGCAAAAGCCTTATCCTGATTGGCATATTTAGTATCTGTATGGTTCTTTCCGCAGAACTGCTTGCCGCACCGCTATCGCACATTTTCGTAGGCTATGATGCTACATTATTTGAATTAACCGTTTGCGGATTCCGGATTTTTGCAGTATCCTTCCTCTTCATGGGATATGCGATTTTTGCATCCGGCTTTTTCACAGCCTTAAACGATGGTGTAACCTCCGCCATTATATCCATGTTCCGTACCTTACTGTTCCAGACTGCGACAGTTATATTGCTTCCACTCCTCTGGGGAATTGACGGTGTATGGGTTTCCATTATTGTTGCAGAACTGATGGCTGTTGTATTCTGTGTCATTTTCTTAGTTGCAAAAAGAAAGAAATATCATTATTAAAATGGTATTTCGCTCCAATAAATAACTTGACATATCCTTATTTATATAGTACCCTTAAATATATAATGTAGTTTTAAAAACTACATCGAACTTTTTTGAAAACTATTTTCACAGAAAGGCTACTATTATGAAGGTTAAAATTATTTCAGATTCCTCAGCAAATATGTATACAATGGATGGCATGGATTTTACATCCGTTCCGCTTCGAATTGTCGCAAATGACAAAGAATATATCGATAACGCAGACTTAGATGTCGCTGCAATGGCAGAAGATTTAAGTTCTTACAAAGGCCGTACCAGTACTGCCTGTCCGGGTGTCGGTGACTACTTAGATGCATTTGAAGGATATGATGAGATTTTCTGTGTTACTATCACAAGCAACTTATCCGGAAGCTACAATGCAGCCATGACCGCCAAGCAGCAATACGAAGAAGAACACCCTGACGCTAAAGTCTACGTAGTAGACTCCTTAAGTGCCGGTGGCGAAATGAAGCTGATATTAAATAAAATAAAAGAACTCATCCTTGAAGGAAAGATGTATGAAACTATTATTTCAGAAATCGAAGACTATAAAACAAATCATACACGCCTTCTGTTCTGTCTGGAATCCTTACACAACCTAGCCAACAATGGTCGCGTAAGTCCTGCAGTTGCCAAGATTGCAGGTCTTGTAGGCTTACGTATTGTCGGAGATGCAAAAGGCGGTGTTTTGAATCCTGATGATAAATGCCGTGGAGAAAAGAAAGCTCTTTCGACTATTTTCTCCAATATGAAAAAAGCCGGCTATAAGGGTGGCAAGGTTCTGATTGACCACTGCCTGAATAATAAAGCAGCGGAAGCATTGTCCCAGCTTGTTCTTACAGAATTTCCGAATGCCTGCATCGAACTTGGCACTTTGGGCGGTCTTTGCAGTTTCTATGCTGAAAAGGGTGGAATGATTATTGGATATGAAATATAACGAAATAATAAATCCTTCTTAAAAGGAATGTAATAAAATAAGCTGTTTTTCTACGTTATGAATGTAATGTAGAAAAACAGCTTATTTCTTTAAGAACCTATCGGATATTCCCTGATATATTCCTCTAAAATTTCTGCTGCTCTGCCAATGATTTTCTTACACGGACGTTTTTTATAGTATTCTGCTGTCCGTTCTTCCGGCACCGGCTCCTGTTTCTTCTCTGTCAGCCCCAGTAATTCGCGACACACAATCGACCCATGCTCTGCCTGAAAATCAGCCGCCAACTTTTGAATTCTTGCATAATGTTCTGCTTTTTCCTCTTTCGCTTTCGGGTCCTCATAGCCGTATAACAATCCTGCCACCAAAAACATTCCCGATACACTTCCGCATACTTCGCGCAGTCTGGCCATGCCACCACCAAAAGAAGATGCCAGTTTCGCCGCCGTCTGGCGGTCTAAACCATGCAAATCTTCAAATGCTATTACAACTGCCTGAGCACAATTATATCCTTCCATGAAAAGAGCTTCTGCCCTCTCGCCTCTTGTCATTTCCTTTTCCTGCATGATTTATCTGCCTCTCAAACTACCTTTTAAACTTATTCTGCAATCACTATTTCACCGTGTGCCCATTCCTCGTCCATAATCACTTCACCTGCTGCCGGAACTGTAATACAACCACTCAATGGATTTTTAATACTCATAATCGGTGCAATCACTGTTGCCTCTACTTCTGATTTTTCAAAACTTAAATCTGTATCAATCATTTCACAATCAATTAATTTTAACCCCTTACAATAACAAAGTGGCTGTGTACCAATGATTTTACAATTCTCAAAGGTTACATTCTCACAATACCATGCGAGATATTCCCCTTTTATCACACTATTGCGCACTACTACATTCTTCGCATGCCAGAATGCATCCTTTGTATCAAAATTACAGTTTTCAAAAACGGAATCTTCGATATACTGGAAAGAATATTTTCCTTTCAATGTCACATTGCTAAAATTCAATTTATCAGAACGTAACATAAAATACTCTCCCTCTACGGAAGTGTCTTTCATCTCTACATTATGTACAAACCAGCAAAACTCCGGGGATTTTACCTCACATCCGACCACTTTAATGTCACTGCACTCACGCAATGCCTTGATACCATGCATTTTTGTATCATGAATTTCAATCTGATTCGAATACCAAAGTGCTGCACGGCATCCCTCTGTCAATTCACAGTTTCTAATCTTCAAATTTGTATCGTGCCAAAATGGATAGCGCAGATTAAAATAGCAATTCGTCACATCCACATTTTTGCATTCTTTCAACGCACTCTCTCCATCTGCCGGACCATCAAAGGTGCAGTTTTTCGCATGTAAATCTACACTTCCATATAAAGCTCGCTCTTCATCAAATATTTTATTCTCTACTATTGTCATGTCAAAACCTCTTTAGTACAGTAAAAGGTCCTACCGGATTTCTCTGTAATATCGAAATCCAGCCAAGACCTTTCCACTTATTTTTCTTTTTTCTTATTCCCTTATTCTTCTACAACCGGTGCAACAATCGCAATACCCAGTTCTTCTAACTGCTTTTCATCTACTTTTCCCGGAGCTTTGGACATCATACAAGAAGCATCTTTTACCTTAGGGAATGCAATTACTTCACGGATATTATCTGTATGAGTCATGTGCATGATAATACGGTCTACACCATATGCAAGTCCGGCATGTGGCGGAACACCATATGAGAATGCATCTAACAGGAAACCAAACTGTTCATGTGCTCTTTCCGGTGTAAATCCAAGAAGTTCAAACATTTTTTCCTGAATATCGCTCTGGTGAATACGGACAGAACCACCACCCAACTCTGTACCATTTAATACACAGTCATATGCTTTGGAACGAACTGCACCAAGGTCTGTATCAAGAAGCGATAAATCCTCTTCCATCGGCATTGTAAACGGATGATGCATTGACATAAATCTACCTTCTTCATCAGACCACTCAAATAATGGGAATTCTGTTACCCAGAGGAAGTTCCACTGATTCTCATCCATAAGACCAAGCTCTTTTCCCATTTCAAGACGCAATGCACCAAGTACACTCCATACAAGCGGTTTCTTGTCAGCCGCAAAAAGCAGTAAGTCGCCCGGCTTACCATTCATAGCTGCTACTAACGCGCCCATTTCTTCTTCTGACATGAATTTTGCAAAAGAAGATTTATATGTGCCGTCTTCGTTGATACATACATAAGCAAGACCTTTCGCACCATAGCCTTTTGCAAATTCTACCAATTTATCAATTTTCTTACGAGGCATAGCTGCCTGTCCCTCTACGTTAATACCGCGAACCGTGCCGCCTGCTTCTAAAGCACCTTTAAATACAACAAATTCTGTATCTTTTACTACCTCAGATACATCGACAAGTTCCATACCGAAACGTGTATCCGGCTTGTCTGAACCATATCTGTCCATTGCTTCCCGATAAGGCATTCTTGGGAATGGAATCGGTACATCTACACCTACTGCTTCTTTGAAAATATGTTTTAATAATCTTTCATTTACATCAATTACATCTTCGATATCTACAAAAGATAATTCCATATCTGCCTGTGTAAATTCCGGCTGTCTGTCTGCACGTAAATCCTCGTCACGGAAGCATCTTGCAATCTGGAAATAACGGTCATAACCGGATGCCATAAGAAGCTGTTTAAAAATCTGCGGAGACTGTGGCAACGCATAAAAATTACCCTGATGTATACGGCTTGGCACTAAATAATCCCTTGCACCTTCCGGAGTTGATTTACAGAGGATTGGCGTCTCAATCTCAAGGAATCCCTCATCTGCCATAAAGTCTCTCATAAGACGAAGCACCTTACTTCTGAGCATTAATTTCTCCTGAATATCCGGTCTTCTCAAGTCTAAGTAACGATATTTCAGACGGATATCTTCTTTCGTAGGTGAATTTTCTTCGATTGCAAACGGTGGTGTCTGTGATTCGGATAAAATGCGGATATCTGTTGCAATAACTTCAATATCACCTGTCTTTAAATTCTCGTTCACTGCTGCTGAACGTTTCTCCACCTTACCGGTAACAGCAATCACATACTCACTTCTTAAGCTTTCTGCTTTTGCATATCCTTCTGCTCCAACTGTCTCTTCATTAAAAACTAACTGTAAGATACCGGAACGGTCTCTTAAATCAATAAAAATTAAACTTCCTAAATTTCTTCTTTTCTGTACCCAGCCCATAACGGTAACTGTTTCTCCGATATTGGCATTTGATACCTCTGTACATCTGTGGCTTCTGTGTAAGCCCTGCATTGACTCTGCCATGATTTTCTCCTCTTTCTATTTTTCGTTAAAAAACTCTACAATTTCGCTATAACCTTCTGCTGTCAGCTTATCTTTTTGGAACTTTTTATTCTTATTCATGCGGACAACCAATACTTGTTTACCTGCCTGACGCTCTTTTTGTGCTTTTGCAATCACTTCTGCAAGTTTCTCCGCAGAAAAACCTTTCTCAAGAAGGTACGCAACCTTTTCTCTCTGGTTCGGAACTACAAAACCATTTTCCAGCAGTAATAACACGATACGTTCAAAACCAATAGAAAAACCACATGCCGGCACAACCTGGCCTGTGAACTTACCTACCATCTTATCGTAACGTCCGCCGCCACCACATGCTGCGCCTAATTCCGGCATTGCAATTTCAAAAATAGTTCCTGTATAGTAGCCCATACCACGTACAAGTGTAGGGTCGAATACTAATTTGAAATCTGCGGTTTTCGCATTCTCCACGCTGTCAATAATTTCAAATAAATTCTGCTCAACTTCTGCTTCCAAGAAACCTTCTAATGTATCAGCAAGATATTTGATACCAGCCAAACCACCGCCGGCTTCTTCTACACCTTTGAACAATCCGAGGTATTTATCTACAGATTCCTGTGTATATCCCTCTTTTAATAACTCACCGGCTACACCATCCATACCAATCTTGTCCATTTTATCTAAGATGATAAATACCGTATCATACTCTTCTTCTGCAAATCCGCTGTAAGCTGCCATTGCTTTTAAAAGACGACGCTCATTAATACGAATTTCAAAATTTTTGAATCCTAACTTGCCAATTGTTGTAGTTGTTGCAAGCATTAATTCAATTTCAGCTAAATTACTTGGTTCTCCAATAATATCGATATCACACTGCATAAATTGACGATAACGTCCACGCTGTGGTCTGTCCGCTCTCCATACATTCCCCATCTGTAATGCTTTAAATGGAGATGGAAGGTCGTTTGCATTATTTGAATAGAAGCGAACCAATGGCACAGTCAAATCATAACGCATACCAAAATCCACAAGATCAGCTTCTGTCTTTGCTTCCTCGACTTTTAACTTCTCGCCGCGTTTCATTACTTTAAAAATTAACTTCTCATTCTCGCCGCCCTGCTTATTGCTTAAATTTGCAATATTCTCCATACAAGGGGTTTCTATCGGGGTAAAACCAAAGCTTCTGTAGGTATCTTTAATCACGGACTGCACATAGTCACGCACCTGCATCTCCTCCGGCAAAATATCTTTCATACCGTTTACCGGTTTCTTACTTAATGCCATAATCGCTTTCCTTTCTATCTCTGCTGAAGATTCACGCTTATTTCCATCCAATTTCGTTCATCTTCTTTATCTTACGCTCTATCATTTCATCCACACGCTCCAGATAGTTTTGTACATCCTTCACGTTCTCTACACGCTCCATTCGCATGTCTAAATCAGGATTATCCTCACCCGGTCTGAATACAAACTTTGTAGTTGCACCTGCACCAAGTGCCATTATAGTCTGTTTCTCTTCCATAATCAAGATATTATACACACCTGCTTTTCCGCTTTTTGCATAGCCGACATTCTCCAGATTGCCTGCCATACTTTTCTGGCGATACAGATAATACGGCTTTAATTCCAATTCCTTACAATAAGAATACACCAAATCCATATGCTCCTGTGTATTCACCATCTCGTAATCCTTATAATCGTCTTTGAACATATTCAGACGCGCCGCACGCTTTAGTGCAAGCGAGTGCACCGTCAGGTTATCCGGATTTAATACCTTAATCTGCTCCATCGTGTTACGGACATCTTCGAGCGTTTCACCCGGTAAACCTAAAATCAAATCCATATTGATATTTGAAAAACCAATTTCCTTCGCTAACTGATAGCTTTGGATGGTCTGTTCGACCGTATGATGCCGTCCGATTAATTTCAATGTCTCATCTTTCATCGTCTGCGGATTAATTGAAATTCTGTCAATGCCCCATTTATGAAGTACTTCCAGTTTTTCTCTCGTAATGCTGTCCGGTCTGCCGGCTTCTACGGTAAATTCCACACAATGCGATAAGTCAAAACTGCATCTAATTTTACGGATTAGACGTTCTAACTGATACGGTTCTAATGTAGTTGGTGTGCCACCACCGATGTAAATAGAATTCAATTTTTTATGATAAAACTTTACAGATACAAACTGAATTTCTTTCTCTAATGCATCCAGATAGGCATCTACTTTCTTTCTCCATGCTGATAACGGATAAGAAGTAAACGAACAGTACAGACACGTTGTCGGGCAAAATGGAATACCTATGTAGAGACTGTACCCGTTCTCGTAATCTATCTTCTGCAACAACTTTAATTCACGTTCTGCAATATCAATAGACAGGTCTATTTTCTCATCAGAAGCAAAATAGGTCTCCTTCATATAATTTTCGATTTCTTCTCGCGACTGTCCTTCTTCTAAAAGTTTCACCGGTATCTTTGTCGGGCGGATTCCGGTTAAAGTCCCCCACGGAAGTTCTTTTCCGCTATATCCGGCAAGCATCTGATATAAGTGTTGTTTTAACAGATTTTTTGTCTCTTTTCGGTCAGAAAAATCCACTATAAACTCATCTATCAATTTTTCTTCAAACATTGCCGGCTGCTCACCTGCAATTTCACTGCTTACGTTGCAACCTTGTGTCGGTTCACTCAATATAATACAAATCTTATCCTGTGCATAGTCAACGTCTAATCGCCAAAGAATCGTTTCTTCATATTCTTTTTCTTCCGCCGTTGCACTGACATTCTGCTTTGGATAAAATGCCTTAATCAAAGAATGAATATCATATTCAAATTCCGGTTGGTTTAATTTTGCTAAAATCATATTCGTATTTCCTATAAAAATGGATTGTTCACACGTTCTATTCCGATGCCGGTCATATCGCCATGCCCCGGATAAACTGCGGTCTCATCCTGCATAATCATTAATTTTTCCTTGATGGCACGGATTAACTGCGAAGCACTTCCCTTCGGGAAATCTGTTCTTCCGACAGAGCCCTCAAATAATGTATCGCCACTGAATAATATACCTTGCTCTGTAAAATAATAACAGCAGCCACCCACCGTATGTCCCGGTGTGAAGAGCACCCGAATCTGAAAACCTGCCAGCTCCAGTTCCTGTTCATCTTTCAGATATATATCTGCATGATAGGTCTCCGCTTTGCCTTCCCAACCGGACAGATTTAATCCCGGTGTCTCTAATGTTTCCCGCTCTGCTTCATGAGCATATATTTTTACATTGAATAACTGTGATAGTTCTTCTGCCGCAGAAGCATGGTCAAAATGTCCATGTGTCAACAAAATTCCTACCGGTGTCAAACCATGTTCTTTTACTTTTTCTGCTAACTGCTTTGCCGACGCACCCGGGTCAATAATCAGTACTTCTCCGGTGTCTTCGTTGATTACAAAATAGCAGTTAGTCGCACAGACACTTACTACATACTGCTGAATTGTCATTTGAGCCATAAATCCTCCTGTTTTCATTCACGAACTAGCAAAACCACCAGCATCTTATCAGCCGCCAGTGGTTCTTTCAATATCAATTACATTATCAATCTGATGTAAACGTTCAATCAAACTGGTCAATTCTGACTTTCCTTTTGTATTAAATGAAATATCAATCGTAGCAATACCCTGTTTGCTGACTTTCGAATGAATCGCATTAATATCTATTTCACGTTCGGTAAATATCTTAGAAATATCTACCAGTAAACCGGTTCGATTATTGCAATACATTTTTATTTCTGTCAGATAGAATCCACTTGCACCGGACTCTTCATCATGTTGCCACTCAGCATCAATCAGACGGTCTCTGTCAATATCTGAAATATTCATAACATTGATAC
>CAYMTX010000014.1:0-28841 GCA_964393475.1 uncultured Roseburia sp.
TTTCTTATCCACCGAAGAAAGACAATAACTGCAGCTAAACGGACATCCCCTGCTTGATTCATAGTAAATAATACGATTTTTAAAATCTTCGATTTCGTCATAGCAGAACGGAATATCACTCATATTCATCGGCATTCCCGGTGCGATAATGCGTAAATCACCCTTATCTCTGTCGCGGTATGCGATACCACTTAAACGGCTCAAATGGTTGTGGTTGACATAACAATCACACAGTTCATAAAATGTCCGCTCACCTTCTCCTATGATAATACCGGTTACCGCCGGATGTGCTTCCATAAAAGCCTCCACTTCGTAGGAAACCTCCGGACCACCCAGCCATATCGGCACATGCGGGCATAATTTATGAAATTCCTCTATAATTTCCTCTACATAGGCAATATTCCAGATATAGCATGAAATACATAAAACATCCGGCTTCTGCTTGTAAATCTGCTCTAAAATATAATCCGCCCGGTGATTAATCGTATATTCTCCAATAACAATATGCTCGGCAAACTCCTTTGCATAAGCCCTGAGACTGTATACCGCCAGATTAGAGTGAATATATTTTGCATTGATAGCTGTTAATAATATTTTCATTGATACTTCCTATTTATTCGTCAAACTCTACTGTTACAAAAAATCCTTTTTCCGTCTCTTTAATATCTACAACCTTTCCTTCTGTCGATTTAATACGGTTACCGACCGGAAAATTCGCAGACATAGCATATGCTTTTCCAAGTGTATAATAATAAGAACTTGGCAGTTTTCCTTCTGTAATCGGAATCACCTGACCGATTTCTACCAGTCCGGTACGTTCCATTTTAAACTCTTCCTGTCTCATAAACTCCCCTATTAGCTTGTAATCTCATCAACGCTTCTCGCAAGTGTCATAATACGGTCAATCTCCGCTCCTTCCACCGGAGCCTCGCCGTAATTTACATGTGAACCGTCCTCAGCAAAGCCTCCCAAAAGATGCTTTCCCTGCTCTGCCATTTTCTCAATGGTATAATAGCCTGCTTTTCCTGTAATCGGGTCGTATGTAATATAAACACGATAACACAACGGCGGCACAATTCCGCTTTCCGGAAAATCGACACGAATCAGTGTCAAATCCGGTCCAATCTCTAATGCCATAACGGAATAATCCGCCTCTGAATACGGATATAATTTGGTCTCTTTATATGTCTCAGCAAAAATACGGTCGATAAATGCTTCTTTTTCTTCACACAACTGATTTACAAAACTTTCTCTTTCTGTATAAAGACGTTTCGGCAGAATCCCAAATTCCACCTGTTTCTTCACAAACACATGAAACTGCTCCGGTGTCATCTTCACCTGCTTCGTCTGCATTGCCTTTTGATCTGCTTCATGCAGTTTTTCTACTAATTCTTTTTTCAACACAAGATTGTCCGTAAAAGGATTAATTACCATACCTACTAAATTCAGTTCCGCTTTCACCACAACCTCATTGCAGGCCGGAAACGGCATACTCAAAACTGCCTGGCTTTTTGGCTCTGCCGGAATCTGTTCTTTACTGGTATACACCGCAAGGAACTGTTCGCCTGTACCACTTTTCAGAAAGCACGGTACCGGCTGGTTCGGTGCTTTTAACATTGCAGGAACGAGCAATTTCGTAGGACGCAGTAAATTTAAAACCATTCCCAGCTTCTCTTTTGTGCGCTCTTTAGCATATTCCTTAATTGCTTCTTCCAGTTTATCATTTGTAATTTCCATCGTTATCTTATTATCCATACTTAACTAATCTCCATTCCTAACTACATGATATCTTTATGATGTTATTAGTTCCAACAACGCAGCTGCATTATCCGCAATCTGCCTTGCGCCATTTTCCTGCAAAAAATCTGCATCGCGAAACCCCCAGCTTACCAGAACTGCTTGCATCCCGGCATTTTCCGCCGTCTCGATATCCACCTCGGAATCGCCCACATACACCGCTTTCTCTTTGTCTGTCTGCAATTCCCGCAGCACTGCCTGCACAGAATCCGGTGCCGGTTTCTTCCTGACATTTTCCCTCTCTCCGACTGTCATGTGGAAAATCCCCGGAAAATACTGCTCACGCAGAATCTGAACTGCATAATCTGCCTTATTAGACACCACTGCCAGCCTGCATCCTTCTTTCTTTAACCTCTCAAGCAATTCTACTACACCATCATACGGTTTTGTCTTATCCGCACAATGTTCCTTATAATATGCTTTCAGCTCTGCAAAAACAGTCTGTATCATCGTTTCGTCCGTCTCCGGTGCAATCGCTCGACGTACCAGCATCATAAGCCCATTTCCGACAAAACTTCGTATTTCTTCTATCGTTCTGGACGGATAACCGTATTTCTCCAGTGCATGATTCATGCTGTCTGTCAAATCCTCTAACGTATCTAATATCGTCCCGTCTAAATCAAAAATTATTAGTTCATATTTCATGCCATTTTTCCTTATTTACAAAATCCTATTGGTTCGTTTCACTTTCCATCTGCTTTAACGTTTTCAAGAATTTAACCACAAACGGAACAGATACAATAAACGTCAGTAAATCCGATACTGGTTGTGCAATTTCGATTCCGGTAAGTCCCATTGTTGCTGACAGGATAAAAAGAATCGGTATCAAAAACAGACCACTCCGAAGCATTGACAAAAAGGTTGCTTCGACATTTTTGCCGATGCTTTGGAAAAGCATATTCGCACATACCGAAAGCGGTTGGAAAAATAAGGATACCATCTGTACAGATAGCGCAACTGTACCAATCGCAATTACCTCCGGGTCATCACGGAACAGACTCACCAAAAATTCTACATTAAAAAATCCTACAACTGCAAATATACCAAGAAACAATTCTCCCATTCCCCAAGTTGCCAGAAAACCTTTGCGTACACGGTCGTATTTTTTTGCTCCATAATTAAACGCAGATACCGGTTGGAATCCCTGACCGATTCCAAGTCCCACTGAAAATGCAAAAAATGCCACACGGTTTACAATCGACATTGCTGCTACTGCTGCATCTCCATACACACCTGCCTGTCCGTTCAATACCATTGTGGAAATACTTGACAAACCCTGACGCATCATACTTGGCAGACCTGTTTTGCAAATCTGCATCACATCTTCCAATTTCATCTTTGTTATATATTCTAAACGAAGCTTACTTTCTGTCTTTCCACGCAAAAACATGGATAGCAGAATAAAAAAGCTGATTGTCTGGGAAATGGCAGTGGCGATTCCTGCTCCTCTGACTCCCATATGCAATTCATTTACCAAAAACCAGTCTCCGAAAATATTAAGCAGTCCGCCTGACACCAGACCAATCATGGCAAGTGCCGCACCGCCTTCATAACGCAGCACGTTATTCAATACACAACTGCATGCCATAAACGGTGCTGCCAGCAATATATAAAAAGCATACGTTCTTGCATACGGAAGAATGGTCTCTGTACTTCCCAGCAGACGCATCAATGGATCTAAAAACAACACACCAAAAATTGTGATACATACACCTGCAATCGCAGCACAAATGAAACTTGTTGAAAAAATCTGTGTTGCGCGGGCAGAATCTTGCGCTCCGAGACTTCGTGACACGATACTGCCTGCACCGTGACCAAACATAAATCCAAATGCCTGAATAATTGCCATCAGACCAAATACTACGCCAATTGCTCCGGAGGCACTCGTACCAATCTGTCCGACAAAATAGGTATCTGCCATATTGTAAATACTTGTCACCAGCATACTAATCGTAGTCGGTATGCCCAGCATTAAAATTAATTTTGCCACCGGTGTTTCCGTCATCTTAATGTACTGCGCCGATGCTTTACTCATTTGTTCTTTATTTTCCTGCATAATACTACTGTTCCTCTCTTCTTAATTACCTTTCTACATGCGATTCATGTCAATAGACATTATACATGAAAATTCTCAAAATGCCAAACTATCCGATGCACTCTTTCATTTGTCTTTCTTTCATTTTTACATCAATTCAAAAATCCATAAATATCATTCGCAGCGTATGCCAATGCAAAGTATGGACTTCTTCTAAAGGTTAAATATACTGCAAGAAAACTGGTCGTAACAGAGATTGTACTTGGGATTATATTTGCTGTATTATAAAACTCTAATATAAAATAAAAAGCATTGTAATCCCAAATGTCCCTATCCACATCCGGACGTTTTCTTTTTTACTGATATAATTTACCTAATTTAAATTTTTGATTTAAATTTTTACAATTTCTCATTGACTTTACCACACTAACGTGCTAAGATTATATTTGTATTTACAATTCCAACAATTAGAATTTAATTTTAGAATTCAGAAAGACTATGACGGATTATGCGTTACTATTTGTAGGCAATATTGTGACATTGCTTCACATGGCAACCATTATGTTTCTTTACTGAGGGTTTCAGAGAGCCGGTGGATGGTGTGAACCGGTACGGAGGTAAAGTTATCATCTCATTCCCGAGTCGACTCTGCAAAGAATCACTTGTATAACAATTGATTTGTGTAGTGGAGTACGGTCGCCCCGTTACCGGCTGTGGACTTATTATACCTGAGTCCGAGAGAGACAGTCTGCCGTAAGGCAACTGTAAACAAGGTGGTACCGCGAATCGTTTATTCGTCCTTGAAGCGTAATGCTTCAAGGACTTTTTTATTTATTCTAAACCAATCGGAAGATATTGTGGCAAAAAGTACCTTTTGCCACAACATCTTCGGAAAAACTAGGAGGATTTATGGATCAAATCAGAATTAGTGACGTTACGATGAAACAGACAGGAAAAGAATTTTCACTCTCATTCAAAGAGAAGCTGGAGATTCCGAAACTGCTCGACCGATTAAATGTAGATGTAATTGAATTAGAAGGCATTACGCAACCAAAGATTGATGCACTTCGCATCAAATCAATTGCTTCTACGGTAAAAAACAGTATCATAGCCGTTCCGGTAGAACTTTCCCGCGAAAGTGTTGAGGCTGTATGGAATGCATTAAAAGATGCCGGAAATCCTCGTTTACAGGTAATTGCATCCACAAGTCCGGTGCAGATGGAGTATCTTTTCCACAAAAAACCGGATGCCATGTTGAAAGCTATTGAAGAAACAATCCTCGCCTGCCGTGCCAAGACAGAGAACGTTGAATTTATTGCAGACGATGCAACAAGAAGTGATTCTGCTTTCCTATATACCGCAGTCAAAACTGCAATTGCTGCCGGTGCAAATACCATTACCGTCTGTGATGCCACCGGTTCTGCTCTGCCGGAAGAATTAAGCAGGTTTATTGATGAACTTTATGAAAACATTCCTGAGTTAAAGGACGTTGTATTAGGCATTTCCTGCTGTAATGAATTAGCTATGGCAGATGCATGTGCCATAGCCTCCATTCCGCATGGTGTACGCGAAATCAAGGCGGCGGCTTATCCGGTAAACCAGATTTCACTGCCGCATGTTTCCAGACTGCTTGCCGCAAAGGGAGAAGCCTTTGGAGTAACCTGTTCTGTACGTACCGTAGAGATGAAACGTATCGTTAAACAGATTGACTGGATGTGCCAGACAACACGTAGCAAAAATTCACCTTTTGACAACGGGGTGCAGGACACGGTCGATGATATGTCATTTACAGCCAATGACAACATGTCTGTCATATTAAAAGCCGTAGAAAAATTGGGCTATGATTTGAGCGAAGAAGACAATGCACAGGTTTGGGATGCTTTTCAGAAAATTGCTGCCCGTAAAGATGTGATTTCTTCCAAAGAATTAGATACCATTGTCGCTTCTGCTGCCATGCAGGTTCCGGCTACGTATCTCTTAAATACTTATAACATTACCGCAAGCAACACCTCCTCTTCCATGGCATACATGAAATTAGAGAAATGCGGTCAGATGCTGGAAGGCATTGCATTAGGCGACGGACCTGTCGATGCAGCATTTTTGGCATTAGAAAATATTTTAGGATGTCATTATGAATTAGACGACTTCCAGCTCCGTTCCGTAACAGAGGGACGAGAGGCAATGGGTGAAGCCATCGTCAAGCTGCGTTCCAACGGAAAACTATATTCCGGACGCGGAACTTCCACTGATATTATCGGTTCCAGTATTCAGGCATATATCAGTGCAGTCAACAAAATTGTTTATGAGGAGGCAGAAGGCTGATGAAACTTTCATTTTCCACCAGAGGCTGGGCACATTTAAATTGGGAAGAATGGCTTAATGCCGGAGAGAATATGCGCTTTGAAGGTATCGAAATTTATAATCTCTTAAAATTTCCATCATTGACCGAGCGAAGCGGCCCGTTCCATAAATATAATATCGCGTCAACCACCCGCCGGTTACGGGAAAAACAGCTTGCTATCCCATGTTTTGATACCTCATGCGATTTATCTTCTGACGAAGAAAATACCGCCTCATACATAAAAGAGCTGATACAGATTGCAAAACAGACGCAGGTTCCTTATATCTCTGTTGTTGCTTTAAATGACAATGAAAACCTTGTCCGCACACACCTGCAAAGTCTTATTTCCGATGCAGAAGCTGCCGGAATTACACTTTTGATTAAAACAAGCGGTATTTTTGCCGACACAGCACGGCTTCGTGCTTTAATGGACGATTTTGCCTGCGACCAGCTCGCAGCACTGTGGGATATGCACCATCCGTTCCGTGATCACGGCGAAAGTGCAGACACGACCATCAAAAACTTAGGTGCTTATGTCAAGCATGTACATCTGCGTGATTCCAATGATGACGGCAATTATGAATTAATCGGTGAAGGTACACTTCCGGTTGCTGATATGATGCGCGCACTTTCTTCTATTGACTATGACGGCTTCATCTCAATTGAATGGAAAACAGAATGGATGGAAGATTTGCCGGATCATGAAGTAATCTTCCCATATTTTGTAAATTACATGAGCCGTTTTGAAAAAACAAGAGGCTTGAAAAAAGCTCTTTATCCAAACCACAACGGTACCGGACAGTACGTATGGAAGAAAGATGAGCTGATTAACCTTACGTTTTCACAAGTATTAGACCGTATGGTAGAGGAATTTCCTGACCAGTACGCTTTTAAATATACAACCCTCGATTACGTGCGTACTTATGAAGAGTTTCGGGAAGATGTTGACCGTTTTGCCCGTGCCCTGATTTCCATGGGCGTAAAGGCCGGCACAAAAGTCTCCATCTGGGCGACGAACGTTCCTGCATGGTACATTACTTTCTGGGCAGCTACCAAAATTGGTGCCGTTTTAGTTACCGTAAATACTGCATATAAAAGACATGAGGCAGACTATCTGTTCCGTCAGTCCGATACTCATACGCTGGTTATGGTAGAATCCTGCTTAGACTCTGACTACAAAGAAATTATCAATGAAATCTGCCCTGAAATTGCAGCAAGCAAGCCGGGAGAACCGCTCCACTGCAAGCGGCTTCCGTTCCTGCGCAATGTCATTACTGTCGGCTTTAAACAGCCGGGATGTCTGACATTTGACGAAGCAATGGATCGCGGAGATTTCGTTTCTCAGGAAGAATTAAACCGCATGGCTGCCCGTGTAAGACCGGATGACGTGTGCAACATGCAGTACACCTCCGGAACAACCGGATTTCCAAAAGGTGTTATGCTGACCCACTACAATGTCGTAAATAACGGAAAATGTATCGGTGACCGCATGGGACTTTCAACCGCAGACCGGATGATGATTCAGGTTCCAATGTTCCACTGCTTCGGCATGGTACTTTCCATGACAGCCTCTTTTACCCATGGAGCAACCGTCTGTCCGATGCCGTATTTTTCCGCAAAATCTTCACTGGCATGCATCAATCAGGAGCGGATTACTTGCTTTAACGGTGTACCGACCATGTTTATTGCCATGTTTAACCACGAAGATTACCGCAAGACGGATTTTTCCTATATGCGTACCGGTATTATGGCAGGTGCCGGCTGTCCGCCGGAATTAATGCGCCGTGCCGCACAACCGGATGAAATGAACATGACCGGAATCGTCAGCGTATACGGTCAGACAGAATCCTCACCGGGAAGCACGATGTCCGCATGGACAGATCCGCTGGATATCCGCACAGATACAGTAGGTTACAACTTCCCTTATATCGAATGTAAAATCATTGATCCGGAAACCGGAGATGAGGTTGGTGTTGGTGAAAACGGTGAGTTCTGCTCCCGCGGCTACAACACAATGAAGGGTTACTATAAAATGCCTGAAGCCACACGGGACACAGTCGATGCAGAAGGCTGGCTTCACTCAGGTGACCTCGCCTGCCGTGACGAAAATGGTAATTACCGCATTACCGGACGCTTGAAAGATATGATTATCCGTGGCGGAGAAAATATTTATCCAAAAGAAATCGAGGAATTTATTTACACCCATCCGGCTGTGCAGGATGTTCAGGTCATCGGTGTTCCTGACAAAAAGTACGGAGAAGAAGCAATGGCATGCATTATTTTAAAAGAAAATCAGACCGTAACAGAGCAGGAAATGCATGATTATATTGTCGCAAGCATGGCACGTCACAAAGTACCGAAATATATTGAATTTGTCGATGCATTTCCAATGAATGCCGCAGGCAAGGTATTAAAATACAAAATGCGTGAAGAAGCCACCAAACGCCTCGGCTTAGAATCATAAAAGGAGAATCTTATGTCAAAACAATTTGTAACCATGGACGGCAACGAAGCCGCCGCACATATGGCATATCCATTTACTGAGATAGCCGCGATTTATCCGATTACTCCGTCCTCACCAATGGCCGGACTGACCGATGCATGGTCTGCCAAAGGACGTAAAAATATGTTTGGGCAGACCGTAACTTTAACCGAAATGCAGTCAGAGGCCGGTGCAATTACCGCCGTACACGGCGCATTACAGACCGGCTCTCTCGCTACTACCTATACCTCCTCACAGGGACTTATGCTGATGGTTCCGGTGCTTTACCGTATCGCAGGCGAACGTCTTCCGGCAGTACTCCATGTCGCATCCCGCACGGTTGGTACACATGCCATGAGTATTTTCGGTGACCACTCTGATGTCATGGCATGCCGTCAGACCGGATTTGCCATGCTCTCTTCCGGCAGCGTACAGGAAGTAGCAGATTTAGCCTCTGCAGCACATTTAGCGGCAATTGAAGGCCGCATTCCGTTCATGCATTTTTTTGATGGTTTCCGTACCTCGCATGAAATTAACAAAATCGAACTTCCGGATCAGGATGCAATTACCTCCTTACTGGACCAAGATGCTTTAAAAGCATTCCGTGACGGTGCATTGAATCCGGAGCATCCAACCTTGCGCAATACCGTACAAAACGGCGATGTCTATTTTCAGGTACGCGAGGCAAATAATAGCTCCTATCAGGCACTCCCTGATATTGTCGAGAAATATCTGAATGAAATTACCAAAATTACCGGACGCGAATATCACGTATTTAACTACTATGGTGATGCCGAAGCAACTGATGTAATCATTGCAATGGGCTCTGTCAGCGGTGTCATTCGTGATACCGTCGATGCCCTCCGTGCCGAAGGAAAAAAGGTTGGTTATTTGCAGGTTCATTTATACCGTCCATTTTCCGCAGACTACTTTTTGCAGGCACTTCCAAAGACCGTAGAACGCATTGCTGTTTTAGACCGTTGTAAGGCTATGGGAAGCGCAGGCGAACCTTTATTTGAAGATGTCTGCAGTGTTCTTATGAATACTGACCGCCATATACAGGTCATTGGCGGACGTTACGGATTAAGTTCAAAAGATACCGATCCGGCACAGATTGCAGCCGTATTTGAAAACCTTGCTTCCGAACATCCGGTGCGTAGCTTCACTATCGGAATTACCGATGATATCACACACCTCTCTCTTCCGGTCAAGCCGTTTAAAGAGACAAAAGACGGCATGATTCGCTGTAAATTCTGGGGACTTGGCGGTGACGGAACAGTCGGTGCAAATCATAACACCGTTCGTATTATCAATGATAATACGAATAAATTTGCACAGGCTTATTTTGAATACGATGCCAAAAAATCCTTTGGTGTAACGAAATCGCATCTGCGCTTCAGTAACGAACCGATTACAAGCTCCTACTATGTAAAGCAGGCAGATTTTGTTGCATGTCACAATCAGAGTTATATCAGCCAGTATGATATCGTAGATGAAATTGTGGAGGGCGGTACATTCCTTTTGAACTGCAGCTGGAATACGGAAGAATTAGAAGCACACATTCCTGCTTCCGTCCGTCGTATGATTGCGAAAAAGCAGATTCATTTTTATATTATCAATGCCAATAAAATTGCTCAGGATTTAGGACTCGGAAGTCATACCAATACCGTACTTCAGGCAGCTTTCTTTGCTTTAATGCAGGTTATCCCGACAGAGGAAGCATTAACTCTGATTAAAGAAGCTACCAAAAAGACCTACTTTACCAAAGGTGATGATGTCATTTGCCGCAATCTCGCCGCCATTGATGCAGGCGCAAACGGAATCGTGAAAATAACTGTTCCGGCTTACTGGGCAGATGATGCCGATACGGAAGATGCTTCTAAAAATACTTCCGCAGCTACTTCTGCACCTGTTCCGGAGGCGGTAGACAGATTACTCACTCCTATCAATAAGCAAAAAGGCGATGACCTTCCGGTCAGTGCTTTTATGGGTTATGAAGACGGACACATTGACATGGGACTTACCGCTTTTGAAAAACGCGGTATTGCGTTAAATGTTCCGGTATGGGATTCCACCAAATGTATCCAGTGTAACCAGTGCTCCTTTGTCTGCCCTCATGCCGTTATCCGTCCGTATTTATTAAATGACAGCGAAAAAGAACAGGCACCGGAAGGCTTTGAAACAATTCCTGCAAATGGTGCGGCCGCAAAAGGACTTCATTTTACGATACAGGTTTCTGCCTATGACTGTACTGGATGCGGAAGCTGTGTAAACAGTTGTCCTTCCAAAGAAAAAGCACTTTCCATGCAGCCGGTTACTTTAGACGAGACACAAAAAGACTTGTGGAATTACGGACTTTCTCTTTCTGACAAAGGCGACTTATTCAATGTATACACCGTAAAAGGCAGTCAGTTCCGCCAGCCTTTGCTTGAGTTTTCCGCAGCTTGTGCCGGATGTGGTGAAACACCGTATGCAAAGCTTTTGACCCAGCTTTTCGGCGACCGCGTCTACTGGGCAAATGCTACCGGATGTTCGCAGGCATGGGGTGCACCGATGCCGGGCATTCCATACACGACAAACAAACGCGGTTTTGGTCCTGCCTGGACTAACAGCTTATTTGAAAATAATGCAGAACTGGCACTCGGAATGTTCTTATCCGTAAAACAGCAGAGACTTTCTCAGAAAACTCTGGTAGAAACCTATGTATCTGAAACGAATAATGCCACCGCAAAAGCATGGTTAGAACATTACGATGATTTTGATTTGTCCCGCAAATATACAGATGCATTTGTTACAGAACTGGAATGCAACACTTCCGATACTGCCCGAAAGATTTTAGAACGGAAAGACCAGCTTGCCAAGAAATGCTTCTGGATGTTCGGTGGTGACGGCTGGGCTTATGACATCGGCTTTGGCGGTCTTGACCATGTTATCGCAAGTGGTGAAGATATCAACGTATTTGTCGTTGATACGGAAGTCTATTCCAATACCGGTGGTCAAAGCTCCAAGGCAACACCGCTCGGTGCTGTCGCACAGTTTGCTTCCGCCGGAAAGCGCAGCCGCAAAAAAGACCTCGGTGCAATTTTCCGTACATATGGCAATGTATACGTTGCTCAGGTTGCAATGGGTGCTGACCCAAATCAGTTAATCAAATCCATTCACGAGGCCGAGCAGCACAAAGGACCATCTGTCATCATCGCCTACACACCTTGCGCAGCACATGGAATTAAGGCAGGTATGGCAAATGTACAGAATGAAATGAAACGTGCTGTTGAAGCCGGTTACTGGACACTGTACCGTTATAATCCTTCTGAAGAAAAGCCTATGAAAGTAGATTCCAAAGCTCCTACGATGGACTATGAGGAATTTTTGGATGGTGAAACCCGCTACGCAGCCTTAAAACGCACCTTCCCGGAACATGCCAAAACACTGTTTGAAGCAGCGAAAGAAGATGCGGCAGAAAAATATAAGAAATATAAAGCTTCGGAAGAACAATAAAACTATAGGAGCAGTCGTTTAAAACTTTCAAAAACGACTGCTCCCATTTTAATTTTACGAACGTTACCGTCCGCTCACCTGATATGTTTTATAAATATAATTGCCCCCAAAAACAAGTACCATACTAAGCAGTCCGTAAATGACCGGCACAATCTGAAAATTGGTAAAATACATGTCAAACACTTTCACAAGTCGAAAATCCAGTAATTGCCATATCCGCGGAGTCCCGGTTGGCAGAAGTTCAAAAATCTGTCCTGCTGCACGAAACTGGTACGGAATACTGATTACCATATTCAAAAGTAACATTTCAATTAAAATCCCCATCACCAGAAGTAAACTACTGCATATCCCTGCAAATGTCATCCCTGCTTCCAGCTTTGTCATAAAAAGTTTTTCTTTCCGTATTTACTGCATAAAATTAACTGGTCAGTCTTTTTGACATGTTCATCGGAAAAGATATCGGAAAGGCTAATTGTAACTGTCAAAACTATCTCAAAACTTAAAGTCAGAAAGCTATCAAGTATGCTCTCCCATCCGCTGGTGGCTTCCTTCACCCAGATTTTTCCTACAACTTCATCCGTTCTGTTACTCTCTGGCATTTCCTCTGACAGCAGCTCCATGCATGGCTTTTTATATTCATCCACGCACAGATTATGTGCAATCCGATACAAGTATTTTAGTGTCCAGTCATTCCCATAATGTCCGAAAGGCTCATAAAATCTCAGAAAAGTTTCCTGCGTAATATCTTCCGCTACTTCCGTTTTTCGTACTTTGAAATAACAATAGCGGTATATTTTATCGTATTGTTCTTCCAGCTCTGTATACACACGCTCAACTCCTTTCAATAGGTATAACGTTTTTCTTTACTAAAATGTGCGGAAAAAGAAAAAGCAGTCGCAAACTTTCGTCTGCAACTGCCCGTTTCTTCTTATCGCACTGCGCTCACCTGATATCCGGCTTTTTCTACTATCTTTATCAATTCCTCATCTGTGACTTCTTTCTCCATGGACACCACTGCCGTTTTCTGTTTTAAATTCACTTTCGCAGATACACCTTCCAACTCGTTTAATCTGCTTTCTACACGGTTTTTACAGTGCTCACAACTCATTCCTTCTACAACAAGCGTTCTTTGTCTGGTTACGTGTTTCAGTCTCTTGCGTTTCACTTTTACGGAAAAACCGCCACCACAACAGCCTCCTTCACCCCTAAAATGCTTTCTGCTTGAATAAATTCCAACACCAATTAAAACTATCAGTATGCCTATAATGATTCCATCTGTCATCTGTCTACTGCTCCTTCTATCTTCTGCGGTCAATTCCTGTCCGCTCATAATAAGCGGCTTTTTCCTCATACATGAGTCTTTCGGATTCCTTCAATAACTCATCCAGTTCTGTCTTCGCTTTTTCCAGCCACATTTCACCTACTGCCATGTTCACATCATTTTCTGCCATGTATGTCCGCAGCTGCGCTACACGCTCTTTTTGCTCTTTTTCTGCAATTCCGGAACAAAGTGCTAACAGTTCATCCCCCGCCGATACGGAAAACTCCATAATCACCAAATGCTTTCGTCAGACTTTCACATGCCCGCAGAATCAGTTTATCTCCTGCTTCATGCCCCTGTGTGTCATTCACGTGCTTTAGTCCTGTAATATCACAGTAAATAACTCCGATACTCTTTTCTGTATTAATATTGGCTATGTAATTATCCATCGCAAAACGATTTCCAAGTTTAGTAAGCGCATCTTTGCAGCTCATTTCTTCCAACTGCCGTACCAGATTTCTTCTACGAATACAGGATACCAGAAAATGTGCCATAATCTGAAGCATATCCGAAGCATACTTTAACGCTGGTGCCGGCGGATTATCTACACCATAAAATCCAATTACTTTCCCATCATCAAAGAGCGGTACGACAGCAAGCGAATGAATATTCTGGCGTTTTAACACTTCATACTGTCGCGGATTTACCGGACGCACTTCCTCAATATCCCGAAATACAATATTTTTACCTTCATGAAAATTAAGATACCAGTCGCCGCACACTTCCGGCGGCAATCCCTGCAGACTGTCTTTTTCCGGGGAGATGCCTTCTGCCACCCATTCATAAGTATTATCATCTCCGCCTGCCGTATTCTTTTCAAAAATATAGGTTCTCTCCCCATTGAGTGACTTGCCCATATATTCCAGAATAATCGGTATCGACTCCTCCGGTGTAGATGCACGAAGCGCAATTCTAAGACCTTCATTTACCAGACTCTCCATATTCCGGTATTTCTGAACACGCTTATCCTGCTCCTTTTCCAGACTCATATCCAGTGCAATTTCCATGCGATACTTTCTTCCTGTTTCAGAATCCTCTAACAGTGTATCCTTTAACATATAATATTTATCAACAACCGGATTGTAATAAAACCATTCTATAAAATTCCCAACCGATAACTTCCGGTTGTTGCACATACCGCATGGTATAGATGTCTTCTGCAGTACTTCATAACATTTCTTTCCTTTTATATCTTCTAAAGACGTTAATCCATAACAAGACAGCGTTTTCTTATTCATATAGACAAGTTCGTGCGTTTCAATATCGGCAACATATACACATTCATTCAAATTTTCAAAAAATTGCCATATTTCTCTCATTTCCTTCATACGTTGTCCTCCATGCTGCCACTCTCCGGTTTCCTCTGCTTTTGTACATTATAACATAGAAGATTTACTTTGAAAATTGCTTTATGCACTCACCATCTCTTTTAAGCGTTCAATCCGCCGTGCTATGCACCCTCTTGTAATACTACTGTCAATTGCAGTTTCAAAACCATGACATGCACCTTTTATTTCATGCAATTCAACCGGAATATGAGCGGCTTTTATTTTTTCTCCCAGCGCAATGCCTTCATCTCTAAGCGAATCAAATTCAGCAACTTCTATATATGTAGACGGAAATCCTGCAAAATCAACCGCTTCTGCCGGAGAAGCATATTCGATATGCCCCGGTGTCTGTCCGCCCAGATAACAATCCCACATCATTTTCGATAAATTCGCATCCCAGACAGGCGTATCCACATATTTTTTCATTGATTCTGTTATCATACGTCTGTCTGTCACCGGATAAATCAACATTTCAAATACCGGCATTTTAAGTCCTCTGTCCCTTGCCATCAGCGTAACTGCTGCCGCAAGATTGCCGCCTGCGCTGTCACCGCCGATTATCATTCTATTTGTATCAATATTCAATTCTTCTGCATGCTCCAATGCCCATCTATAAGCTGCATAACAATCCTCCGCCGGAATCGGAAACGGATGTTTCGGTGCTACACGGTAATCCGCATAGACCACCTTACATGGCGTTTTATATGCGTATTTCTTCGCAATCTCATAGTGTCCGCCGGATGCTTTTAACATAAACCCGCCACCATGAAAAAATACCAGACACGGAAGTTTCTCTTCGTTTCTTTCCTTCGGTTCTATCACAAGTATCGTTATTTCGCCTTCTTCATAGCCTGCAATCGTATGAGATGTAACCGTTACTTTCTCATCTGACTTACATTTGTACATTTTCAAAAATGCATTCATCATCGGGAGAAGTTTTGTCTGTACCGGCATTTTCTGTCTTTCTAGTAATTTTAATTCTTCATGTATCGGATACTTCATTTTCTTATCTCTCCTTTTCTCGTTTCATGATACCACTTACCACTCTTCCGGTTCAATAAAATCATTTCCCATGTTTTGAAAAACTTTCTCATTCCTGCATCTGCCTTTTTACAACCTCATTGTCTCATCTTCTTAAATAAAATATGTTGGTTTTATATACAAAAAGAGAGTGTTTTCACACACCCTCTTAATGCTCTCTATATTTATATTACCTTTCATCCGGATTTTGTTCAGAATAAAGAATCAGCTCTGCGATTAATTTCTTCCTACTGAACAACACCTTCCAAAAGCTCTAATATCTGCTGCATATTTTTCTTTCCAAAATACACATGCTCATCATTGAGTACCATACATGGAACACTCATAACCTTATATTTATTTTTTAGGCTTTCAAAATGATGAATATCATAAACCTCTGTAGTGATAGTTTCTCCCACTACCGCCATATGCTGGGCAGCAATCACCAAATCCGGACACATCGTACAGGATAAGGATACGAATATCTTAATATTTATCTGCTTCTTGATACCCTCAATTCGTTTTCGAAGTTCTTCGTCCATTGCCTGTCCCGGACCTGCTGCATTGTACATTCCCAGAACAAACGATGTGAACTCATGACCACCTGGCACTCCATGGAAGGCAAGTCCTGTATAACTATCCCCTCGGTACAACCTGACACATGGTGCAAATTCCTCATCACTCTCTGCCATAACCTCTATCGACAACTTGTCTGTCATTTCACACAAAGCAACCGTATATTCCTGTAATTCTTTTGATACCGGGCGATTGTCCGGATACAGTCTCAGTACTAACGGCTTTTCCATTCTGCCAAAAACAGTTTCTAACTGTGTACGCATTTCCGGAGTAAACAATCCCGCCGAGTCCGACGTATCACTTTCTGCATTCACTCCGCTTCTTCTGTTTTCAGCCGCCTTGCTCTCAAGTACCTTCTCCCGTATTACCGGCTCCTGCGTGTGAATTCCCGTTCTGCTCTGTACCTTTGCAACATATTTTTCCAGTTCTGTAGCCGCCAAAGCACCATCACTTGTAGCTGTTACTACCTGTCTGAGTGGTTTGATACAAATGTCACCGGCTGCATACAGTCCATCGACACTGGTCTTTTGCGATTTGTCCGTTATGACATAGCCCTGCTCATTCAATTCTGCAATCTCTTTTACCAGTCCGGTCTCCGGCGCATAGCCTACAAATACAAAGACACCGAAATTTTCTCCTTCTTTAGCATGATACTCTGTAACCTCACCGGTAGTACAGTTTTTATAACGGATATAATTCAGCCCGTTTTCTCCCTTTACTTCTTCCACCACTGTATTTGTTATTACAGTTATCTTTTCATGAGAGCGCGCCTGTTCTGCCACAGCCTCTGCACAAGAAAAATCTTCCCCTCGAATAAGAATGGTCACATGACTGGCAAATTTGGTTAAAAAAACACTCTCTTCAGCGGCTGCAAAACCACCGCCTATAACAAATACCTCTTTATCTGTAAAAAATTCTCCGTCACAGGTCGCACAATAGGCAACGCCTCGTCCTTTATATTCCGCCTCACCTTTAAATCCCACCATTTTAGGACTTGCCCCGGTTGCAAGCAATACACCAAGACATTTAAAATCTCCACGATTGGAATGCACGATTTTTATATCATCCTTCAAATCAAGTCCTGTAGCCTCTGCCATTAAAAAATCTGCTCCGAAATACTCTGCCTGTAAATACATCGTATCCGTCAAATCTTTGCCACTACATTTTCCTACTCCGGGATAATTTACCACTTCATGGGTAATGGTGATTTGACCCCCGAACTGCTCTTTTTCCAGTACTAAGACACGATACTTTGCGCGGGTAAGATATATAGCGGCGGAAAGTCCTGCCGGTCCGCCGCCTATGATTACCACATCATAAAGATTCTCTGTATCTGCCATTATAACTGTCCTACCAAATCAAGACTTGGCTTTAAGGTTTCAGCACCCGGTTTCCAGTTCGCAGGACATACCTGATCGCCGTGAGCATGCACGAACTGGCATGCCTGAACCTTACGAAGTAATTCCTCTGCATTTCTTCCTACGTTACCTGCTGTCACCTCATAGCCCACGATTTTTCCTTCCGGATTGATAATAAAAGTACCACGCTCTGCCAAACCATCTGCTTCAATAAGCACCTCGAAATCTTTGGAGATGCAGTGTGTTGGGTCCGCCAGCATCGGATAGTTGATTTTACGGATACGCTCTGATGCATCATGCCATGCTTTATGAACGAAATGTGTGTCTGTTGATACAGAATAGATTTCGCATCCGATTTCCCTGAACTGTTCGTATTTTTCTGCTAAATCCTCTAATTCTGTAGGACATACAAAGGTAAAATCTGCCGGATAGAAAAAGAACACATTCCATTTTCCCAAAATGTCTTCCTTAGATACCATTTTAAAATCCTTTTCGTGAAATGCGTAGGTTTTGAAATCCCCAATTTCTTTATTAATCATTGACATAGTAGTTACTCCTTTTCTTTTTATTATTTTGAGAGTATCTCGACGTTTAGTTTGTCCCATTTCTTTTAAAATACACATATTTTTTATAGAAACGGCAATACTATCTATGATTAGAAAAATGAGGTGTATTTATGGAGCATTTGAAACAAAATGATTATCTGAAGGGGTTCCTGCCCTATGCGCTTGCAGCCTTTTTGGTAGGTATTGTTGGCGGACTCTCCACGGTTCTTGGTCCGGCTTTTATGCTGGATATGAATTTAGCATACAACAATACTACGTGGTCAGCACTCGCACAGGCAATATCTACCGCTGCCTGTGCTCCTATTCTTGGAAAACTGGGAGATATATTCGGAAGAAAGAAAACACTTTTATTAGGAGTCCTTATCTTTACCCTTGGCTCTGTCCTAAGTGCCCTTTCCACTTCCCTTCTGTTTCTGCTTATCGCAAGATTTGTAGTCGGAATCGGCACCGCGGCCATTGCACCTACTGTTATGTCCTATATCATTACAGAGTTTCCACCCCAGCAGATTGCCCGCGGGTTTTCTCTCTATATGCTGATTTCCAGTGTGGCTGTTATCTTTGGACCAACCCTCGGAGGACTGCTTTTAGAGGTCTCCGGCTGGCGTGCGCTGATGTGGATTTCTTCTATCTTATGTGTCGTATTTTTATTACTATGTTTTTTTACGCTTCCCAGAGAAACCTTTGTCAGAAAACCTTTAACAGATTTTGACCTTGCCGGAGCTTTTTTTGTGATTGTGTTTTTCAGCCTTTTGCTCTGCGTACCATCTTTCGGGCAAAATTTTGGCTGGACCTCCACCCCGTTTCTGCTGGTACTAGTTCTGGCACTTATCACTCTGACAGCTCTTGTTATCACAGAAAAAAAGGCAAAAAATCCTATTCTTATCGGGTCTTTCATGGCTCGGAAAGCCTTCATCCTGCCTGTTATCATTCTTTTTTTGACACAGGGATTAATGCAGGTAAACATGACCAATACGATTGTATTTGTAAATTATACGCAGCCGTCCAATACCACCATTTCCGGATATGCCATCTCGATAATGTATGTCGGAATGTCCCTTGGTTCTATTCTCATAGGACCGCTGGCTGACCGCTTTGAACCAAAATATATTTTGACCGGCTCTCTTCTGCTGACAGGCATTGGTTGTGGATTTATGTTTTTCTTTTCTCAAACCACACCCTTCTTTCTACTGGCAGCCTCCCTTGGTATTTTGGGTCTGGGGCTTGGAGCGAACGCTACTATTTTTATGAAAATTGTCCTCTCCAACCTGCCTGTAGAAAGTGCCGGTACAGGCACCGGTATCTATGGACTTTTCAGAGACCTTGCCGCACCTTTTGGTGTTGCAGTATTTGTGCCTATGTTTACCAATGAAATTACACGTCTGTCTGCGGATACCGCTGTGAATTTATCCACGTCAGAGGCAACGGTTCGAGCCATCCACATGCTTGCAATGCTGGAACTCGTCTGTGTTGCCATCGGTATTTTTATTGTTCAATTGCTACCAAAAATTTATCAAAATAATCATTAAAAAGGAGAACAATGATGAGATTAAAAAACAAAGTCATACTAATAACAGCATCGACCAGAGGAATCGGACTTGCCTGTGTAAAGGCATGTGCCAAAGAAGGCGCCATCGTCTATATGGCGGCACGAAACTTATCATCCGCCGAAAAAACTGCTCAAGAATTAAATGCACAGGGATATCACGTAAAATGCGTCTATAATGATGCCGGCGAACCGGACACCTTTTTGTCTATGGTGGATGAAGTAGTGGAAAAAGAAGGACATCTTGATGTACTGGTAAACAATTTTGGAACTTCCAATCCGAAAAAGGATTTGGACTTTTCTCACACAGACATCACCGATTATCTGGATATTGTAACGCTAAATCTCAGAAGTGTATTTATGGCAAGTCAGGCAGCAGCAAAACATATGGCAAAACAGGGTTGCGGAAGTATTGTCAATATTTCTTCCATCGGAGGATTGGTACCGGATATTTCACAGGTTGCCTATGGCAGCAGCAAGGCTGCCATTAACTACCTCACAAAACTGATTGCGGTCCAAGAAGCATCCCACCATATCCGCTGCAATGCCATCCTGCCGGGAATGACTGCAACCGAAGCCGTTGAAAAACATCTCTCCGAGGATTTCCGTAACCTGTTTCTTCGTCACATACCATTAAAGAAAATCGGTCTGCCTGAAGAAATCAGTGCAGCGGTAGTCTATTTTGCCAGCGATGAATCTGCTTATACTACCGGACAAATTCTTGCCATATCCGGTGGCTTTGGTCTCGCTACACCTATTTACGGGGATGTTATCAGTACAAAGGCTTCTCGGACTTAATGTCAAATCGAAATTGCTTTTGTACTGCATCATTTCCTCTCCAACTTTACACAGACCTCTGTATGTTTTGTAAAAGGAAAAAGGTCGATTGGCTGGCATTCCCCTACTTCGTATCCATGTTTCGCCAGATATTTCAAATCTCTTGCCAGTGTCTCCGGATTACAGGACACATACACTACCTTTTTCGGTGCAAGCTTCACTACGGATGACAAAAATGCCTCATCACTTCCTGCGCGTGGCGGGTCCATAAACACGACATCCACCTTTTTCTTCTGCTCTGCGAGTTTCACCATAAACTCACCGGCATCTGCATTATAAAACTGTACGTTTTTAATATCGTTCCGTTTTGCATTTGAAATCGCATCTCGAACCGCATCCTGATTCAGTTCTACGCTGATGACTTCCTTTGCTTTATCCGAAGCGATAATACCTATCGTTCCGATACCACAGTATGCATCAATAATCGTTTCTTTTCCGGTCAGTCCGGCAGCCTCGATGGCTTTTCCGTAAAGCACTTCGGTCTGTACGGTATTAATCTGGTAAAAAGATTTCGGTGAAATACGGAATGTTTTTCCGCACAATGTATCTTCAATAAATCCTTTACCATAAATCGTAGTTTCTTTTTCACCAAGCACCATGCTCGTCCGTTTATCATTGACATTAATTACAACCGTTGTAATCTCCGGATGCAGTTTTCGTAATGCTTTTACAAAATTATTCTTTGACGGCAAAATCGGCGAACCAAGCACCAGCACCACCATAATCTGACCACTGTAGTGTCCTTTACGAATTAACACATGACGAAGCAGACCATATCCGGTATCTTCATCATAAGTCTTTATTTTAAAAGAACGAAGCAATCCACGGATATCCCGGATAATTGCATCTGCTTTCGCATCCTCAATCATACATTCGTCAATATTTACAACATCATGCGTTCCTGCTTTGTACACACCGGAAATAATCGTTCCCGCAGGCGCACCGCTGTTTCTGCTTTTCGCACCTTTTTGTGTTGTTCGCTTACCGCCCTTTACGATATCAAAAACAGCATGTACTTTATTCCGGTAATGATATGGTTCTTCCATACCGATAATCGGGCGCACACTGCAAATGCCCTGTAAAGTCTTACGGACGTAAGTCTGCTTTTCTTTTAATTGCTCGTCATACGGCATTCCCTGATAATCACAGCCACCACATTTTTTCGCATATGGACAGGCATTTTGTTTCGTCTTTTGTGTTGTCCCCTTCTTCTGTTCCGACATTCTATAAAAATCCTTTCCGGGTTATTTTCACTATTCTAAACCAGACATCTTCTGACTGATTGCCACACCTGTCGGTGTACCTGCCAGTCCGCCTTTTCCGGTCTCTCTGATATCTTCATCCATGTTACGTCCGATACTTCGCATTGCATCAATCACTTCATCCGGCGGAATCTTACTAAAAATTCCCGCCACAGTCATGTCTGCTGCCGCTAACGCATTTACTGCTCCGATAACATTACGCTTTACACACGGCACCTCAACCAGCCCGGCAACCGGATCACAGGCCAAACCAAGCAAATTTTTAAGTGCAAGCGCTGCCGCATTTGCAATTGCTTCGCCATTACCGCCCATTAAGTATACCGCGCCACCTGCTGCCATGGCAGACGCAGAACCAATCTCCGCCTGGCATCCACCGGCTGCACCCGCAAGAAATGCCCGGCTCGCAATAACACCTCCGATACCTGCTGCCACATATAATGCCTCTATCATTTTCTCCTCAGTGAAATGCTTCTCTTCTTCCAACGTAATAAATACAGCCGGCACAACACCACATGAACCCGCTGTCGGAGCTGCTACGATTCTCTTCATACACGCATTAGATTCGCCTGTCTTTAAGGCTTTCTCCATAACCTTACCTATCAGCCGGCCACATACAGTCATTCCCGCTTCTCTGGCTTCCTGCATCTTCTTTCCTTCTCCTCCGACTAAACCACTGGAAGATTTCAAATTACCTTCATATCGTTCGTCCGCTTCCTTCATCGCCTGATACATCACACGCATTTTTTCAAAAGCTTCCGTTTCAGACATGCCCGTTTCTACGCAATCTGCCTGTTGTACGATTTTCCAAAATGGAATACCTTCTCGTTTTTCTACTTCACAAATTTCTGCTAAGGATTTATACATATGCTTCCTCTCTATTCCTGTAAACTTAAATAAGTAACCTTTACAATACCTTCCAACGACTCCAGCGACCGGATTGTCTCTACCGGAACCTCATGGTCACATTCGATAATCATTACCGCGTCTCCACCACGCACCATGCGATATGATTTCATCGTTGCAATATTCACATTACATTCTGTTAATCCGGCAGTAACTGCCATGACACGCCCCGGTATATCTTTATGATTTACAATTAACGTCGGATAATTACCACCGAAACTTGCAGAAAGTCCGTCAATCTCACAAATTTCAATCTGTCCGCCACCGATAGACGCTGCAATAATCTCTATTTTCTTACCGGACTCACCCGTTAAATTCAACTTCACCGTATTCGGGTGGGCATCTCCCAAATCAATGCCTGTAATATGGAATTCCAAACCTTCCCGCTCTGCAATCTCAAAACTATACGGCACTCTGGAATCATCCACTGCAATCCCAAGTAAGCCTGCCACAACTGCTTTATCCGTTCCATGTCCCTTACCCGTTGCCAAAAAAGAACCATGAAAATAAATGTCCGCTTTCACCACTTTTTCTACCATTAATTTTCTGGAAACCAGACCGATTTTTACGGCTCCTGCTGTATGGGAGCTGGACGGTCCCACCATGATTGGTCCAATAATATCTAACAAATTCATAATGTCCTCTCCTTCTGCCGCAGCACTATTTTTTATCCACTTTAAGCACTGTGAAATAACGTTCTCCAAGCTTTTCCTGCGTCTTTGCGAAAACTTCCTTCACCAATTCTTCATCCGTCAGACCCAAATCAAATGGTGCCACTATGTCAAAAATCAAATTCGTATGACTTGGTCCATCCACCATTCTAAAATCATGTAATGACAACCGCGTATCAATGCCTTTGATAATGCGCACCATATTTGCTTTCACCTCTGTAACATGCTCATCATTTGTCACGATTGGATCCATATGTATCGTTGCATCACAGCCCAGCCTTACCCGTAATTCATTTTCAATATTATCAATGACATCATGTATCATCATAATATCAGAATCTGCCGATACTTCTGCATGTAAAGAAATAATCTGACGGCCCGGTCCGTAATCGTGCATAAATAAATCGTGCACACCACACACCTCTTCATGCGCCATTACAATCTCTTCAATTTCTTTTTCAAACTCCTCGGATGCTTTCTGTCCAAGCAACGGATTCAACGTTTCCTTCGCCGCCGAATATCCCGCATAAAAAATCAGCAATGCTACCAAAAAACCGCAGTAACCATCAATTTTAATATTGGTATAATGACTTACCAAAGCAGATATTAAAACTACACCTGTAGCAATGCTATCACTTAAACTATCCTTTGCCGTGGCAGCCATAGCCGGCGATTCAATCTTCTTCGCAATAGAATTGTTATAGAAAAACATATAAACTTTTACACCAATAGACACTACTAAAATGCCGATAATCAACCATGAAAATTCCGTTTCCTGAGGTGTGATAATCTTGGAAATAGAATCTTTTGCCAATTCATATCCCATCAATAAAATTGCTGCCGCCACAACAAGACCGGAAATATATTCCATTCTTCCGTGACCATACGGATGCTCTGTATCTGCTTTCTGATTAGCAAGTTTAAAACCGATTAACGTTACGAATGACGAACCCGCATCCGATAAATTGTTCACCGCATCGGCTGTAATCGCAATAGAATTGCTCAATAGTCCGGCTATAAACTTTCCGGTAAAAAGCATTACATTTAATACAATACCCAAAATTCCGCATAACACGCCATACGCCTGACGAATGGTGTTTTTATCACCATTATCATTCACAAAAATCTTTGCTAACAACGTAACCATATTTGTTCCTCTTTCTCACCCTTATTCCACTATACCAATGCTGTCAAACGGCCAATATCGAAATCCTGCTTCCCCTAATATCTGGTCTTCTTTCACGTAAGTATTCTCCCAGTATCTGGCATCTTTAGAATTGTTGCGATTATCTCCCAGCACCAAATAACTGCCTTCCGGTATTTCAAAAGTATACGGACCATTATCTACCGTCCACTCTTCCTTCAAATAATCTTCTTCTAAAAGTTCTCCGTCAATGTAAATCTTTGCTTCGTCAATCGTAATCGTCTCACCCGGTAAACCGATGATACGCTTTACGAACAACTCTCTTTCATCATCCGGCCACCTAAAAATCACAATATCTCCGCGTTTCGGTTCTCTTACAACATATGCTAAACGATTTCCTATTAAACGGTCTCCCGGGCTAATCGTATGTTCCATCGAACCACTTGGAATACGGGCATTAATAATTACAAATTCCGTGAGCAAAAAAACCGCCACTGCCGCCACTGCCATAGTACCAAGTAAACTTATCACTTCTTTCCAAAAATCAAACGGTTCTTCCTGATTTTTCGCTTCGTCCTTTAAACCTTTTCCTTCTGGTTTTGATGCCGGCCGATTCATATCTATCAGCACAATTCCCGAATCATCCTTTTCTAACTCTTCCTGCATAATTCTCCCCTTCTTTTGCAACTGTTTTGCACATAACAAAACTGTCACTTTTATATTTCATAGTCTAGCATATTTTAGGGAATAATGCTATAATTGACCAGATAGTTTTTAGAGAGCATTTTTAGAAAGAAGGAACATATATGCATAACGAATTATTTTCCATCGGACCGGTTACCATTTATGGCTATGGTCTGATGATTGCCATCGGCATTCTTGCCGCATACTGGAACACCGAACGCCTCGCCAAAAAAGCCGGATTAAATCCGGAGCCCGTCTTTAACATCTTAATCGTAGGGGTTGGCTTTGGTATTCTCGGTGCGAAGCTTTTATTCTATATCACAATTTTAGATGAAATACTTGCCAATCCAAAACTGATTGTTACAAATCTTACAGAAGGTTTTGTCGTATATGGCGGTATTATTTTCGGTATTGTTGCCGCGCTGCTCTATTGTAAAAAAAAGGAACTGCATTTTTTCCGTTATCTGGATTGTGCTGCACCTTCCATTGCAATAGCGCAGGGATTCGGACGTATCGGATGTTTTCTTGCCGGCTGCTGCTACGGTACACCTATGGAGAGTCCAATCTCCATTACCTTTACACACTCAGCTTATGCACCGAATAACATTCCGTTATTCCCATCCCAGCTTGTGTCTAGTGCGTTTGACTTCGTACACTTTTTTGTATTGTGCTTCTTATTCAAGCGGAACAAGCGTCCGGGCAGTATTGGTGCATTTTATCTTGTATTCTACAGCATCGGTCGTTTTATCATTGAATTTTTCCGTGGGGATTTGGAACGCGGAAATGTCGGAACGCTCTCTACATCACAGTTTATTTCTGTGTTTGTAGCCGCAGTTGGAATTGCACTTGTTGGATTTCTTTTTCGCAAGAAAGAAAATGGATAACGATTATTAAAATAAAAGAGCCTATTCAAATCTGATATCACATGTATCAAATTTGAATAGGCTTTTTAATCTCTTCGGTTATTCCCTTAACAAAACACTGTATTCATCGTATCTCCGCAACGCTCATAAAACACTTCACTAATTTCATCACATATAAAATATAAAAACTTTTTAAAAGAACATCTTTTTTACCCCTTGACTCGGTAGGTAAATAGTGTTATATATTAATTACCCACTAATTAAGTAGGTAATTAATATTTTAGTTTACAAATTAAAAAAGAGTCTTCGCGCAAAAGTCATATCAATATGATGATTTTTCGCGACAAACCGCTCAGAAATGGAGAAATCATATGAACATTTATGCAGATAACGCTGCGACTACGAAAATGAGTCCGACAGCCATACAGACCATGCTTCCATACATGGACGAAATATACGGAAATCCATCCAGTCTTCACACCGCCGGCCAGCGTGCAAAGGAAGCCTTAGAAGATGCCAGAATCCGAATTGCCGCTTTACTCGGATGCGAACCACACGAAATCACCTTTACCTCCGGAGGAAGTGAAGCAGACAATCAGGCAATTCTTTCTGCTGCACGCCTTGGCGAACGTAAATGGAAAAAACACATTATTTCCACTGCTTTCGAGCATCATGCCGTCCTGCACACACTGGACAAACTGCGGAAAGAAGGATTTGAAATTACATTATTGGAAATTCCGGAAAATGGTATTATCTCACCTTCACAGGTTGCAGATGCCATCCGTCCGGATACCTGCCTTGTCACTGTCATGTATGCCAATAATGAAATTGGAACGATTCAGCCGATTGCAGAAATCGGTACCATTTGTCAGGAACACGGTGTCCTTTTTCACACCGATGCAGTGCAGGCGGCAGGACATCTGCACATTGATGTACATGCACAAAACATCGACATGCTCTCCCTTTCCGCCCATAAGTTTCATGGTCCAAAGGGAGCCGGTGTTTTATATGCCCGTAAAGGCATTGTCTTAACGAATGTAATTGAGGGCGGTGCACAAGAGCGCAACAAACGCGGCGGCACGGAAAATATTTCTGCCATTATGGGCATGGCAGCCGCACTGGAAGAAGCCTATGCTTCCATAGACAAGACAAGCCCGCACCTTATTCAGATGCGTGACCGTCTGATTGCCGGACTTTCCCGCATCCCACATTCTATTTTAAACGGAGATTCCGTAAAGCGACTTCCGGGCAATGTTCACTTTTGTTTTGAAGGAATTGAAGGAGAATCCCTTCTGCTTCTCTTAGATGACAAAGGCATCTGTGCCTCTTCCGGTTCTGCCTGCACCTCCGGCTCGTTAGACCCAAGCCACGTATTACTTGCACTCGGCAGACCACATGAAATCGCCCACGGTTCTTTGCGATTGTCATTATCAGACGATGTAACAGAAGCGGAAATTGATTATCTGATTCAATCCGTAACGGAGGTTGTAGCGTACTTACGCAACATGTCTCCGGTATGGCGCGACCTTACAAATGGCAAAGCTAACTTTATATTGTAATTGAAAAATCAAGAAAAGAGGATTATTATGGCATTATATAGTGAAAAAGTAATGGATCATTTCCGCAATCCGCGGAACGTAGGTATCATTGAAAACGCAGACGGCATCGGCAAAGTCGGTAACGCCAAATGCGGAGATATTATGGAAATCTATTTAAAAATTGACAATGATATCATTACAGATGTGAAATTTGAAACCTTTGGCTGCGGCAGTGCAATTGCTTCCAGTTCTATGGCAACCGAATTGATAAAAGGTAAACCGGTTTCCGAAGCGGCACAGCTTACCAACAAAGCCGTGACAGAAGCCTTAGAGGGTCTGCCGCCACAGAAAATACACTGTTCGGTTCTCGCCGAAGAAGCGATTCAAAAAGCTTTGGAAGATTATTATTCCAGAAGCGCAAAATAACTTTACAGAATGGAGATTACATGATTGTTTCTACAAAAGGAAGGTATGCCCTTCGTGTTATGATTGATTTGGCAGAACACCAAAACGATGCTTATATTCCAATGAAAGATGTAGCAAACCGCCAGCATATTTCATTAAAATATATTGAAAAGATTATGCCTGTCCTATCAAAGAATTATCTGGTAGAGGGTGTACACGGCAAAGGCGGCGGCTACCGTCTGACACGCGAACCAAAAGACTATACCGTAGGTGAAATTCTGCGTCTGACCGAGGGTGATATGGCTCCGGTAGCCTGTCTGGAATGTGGTGCTGCACCTTGTGCCAAAACTGCAGACTGCCGTACACTTCCGATGTGGACAGAATTTTACCGGCTGACAAATGAATATTTTGATGGTATAACCATTGCCGATTTAATGAAAGAAGTTTCCTAATCATATAAGAGTGGGCTGCGAAAATTATCTTGCCAAATTGTGCATTGCCACTTACATCATCAAGCCTTCCGAAGCGGAACTGGGATTTTTTGAAAGCTGTTTTCACTTTTATAGGCATAAAAATAGGCTCATTCCACATTTGGAACAAGCCTATTTTTATGTCTTCACCTTAGACACATAATTCAGAAAAGGGACTATTATAATTCCAAAGAATCTG
>CAYMTX010000015.1:0-7047 GCA_964393475.1 uncultured Roseburia sp.
CGATTAAATGCATGTCCGGATTACTTCTGGTAACGGTCTGTGCAATTTCCTTCAATAAGGTTGTCTTACCTGCTTTTGGTGGAGATACAATCATACCACGCTGTCCCTTACCAATTGGAGATACTAAATCTACAATTCTCATTGCCATACTGCAGCCAGGATATTCCAAACGGATACGCTCATTTGGGAAAATTGGTGTTAAGTCATTAAAACTCTTTCTCGCCTGTGCTACACTTGGATGAAAACCATTTACGCTGGACACATATAATAATGCCGAAAATTTTTCCTGCTGAGTTTTAATTCTTGTATTACCACAGACAATATCACCTGTTTTCAAGTTAAACTTACGAATCTGAGATGGTGATACATAAACGTCATTCTCTCCCGGCAAATAATTCGCGCAACGAATAAAACCATAACCATCTGCCATAACTTCTAAGATACCATTTGCTACAATACCACTGTCTAAGCTGCTTAAGGTATCTTCCGGATTATTTTTCTCGACCTTCTCTGCTGATTTTTCAACCGGTTTTTCTTCTGACTTCACTTCTGTTTTCTCAGTTGCTGCCGGTTTTTTATTTTTCTCTTTCTCGTCTAAAGCAACCATTGCCTCTACTAAATCGGCTTTCTTCATCCCTGAAATTCCTTCAATACCACGGGATTTTGCCAAATCACGCAACACTGCAACTGCAAGACTCTCATATTTTTCTCTCATTGACTTCTCCTTTATCTCTCTTAAATCTATTTATCTGTCAATTGTATCCTTGGGATTCATGTCTGAAACGACGTTGAAACTATTTCGATATGGTGATTATAACTCATTTTTTTCAAAATAGAAAGCCCCAATTTTTCTTGATAAATGAAACCCGAAATGCTATGATGAAATTGTTTCTAAAAATCTGGGAACAATTCTGAAATGGTGCTTTCTGCACCGGACTGGAGACACATCATGGATTTAAAAGAAAAAGCATTACAGATGCATGAAGAGTGGCATGGGAAATTGGAAACAATCGCCAAGTCAAAAGTACATTCCCGCGAGGATCTTGCTATCGCTTATACTCCGGGTGTTGCCGAGCCATGTAAGGTCATCGCTGAAGATAAAGAAGCCGCATATACCTACACTATGAAATCCAATACAGTTGCCATTATTTCGGATGGTAGCGCTGTGCTGGGTCTGGGTAACATCGGACCATATGCTGCTATGCCTGTCATGGAAGGAAAATGCGTTTTATTCAAGGAATTTGCAAATGTGAACGCAGTTCCTATCTGTCTTGACACACAAGACACAGAGGAAATCATCACTACCATAAAAAATCTCGCTCCTACTTTCGGCGGCATTAATTTAGAAGACATCTCTGCTCCCCGTTGTTTTGAGATTGAAGAGCGTTTAAAAGAAATGCTGGATATTCCCGTATTTCATGATGATCAACACGGAACAGCCATCGTTGTTTTAGCGGGCATTATCAATGCTCTGCGTCTGACCGGCAAGAAAAAAGAAAACTGTAAGGTTGTAGTTAACGGTGCCGGAGCTGCAGGCATTGCTATTACCAGACTTTTACTGACGTATGGATTTAAACATGTTACCATGTGTGATAAAGAAGGCATTATCGGCAAAGATTACCCAAATCTGAACTGGATGCAGAAAAAAATGACTGAGGTTACTAATTTAGAGAACCGGACCGGTACACTTGCCGATGCACTTTGTGGTGCAGATATTTTTGTTGGCGTGTCTGCTCCGAATATTGTGTCAGCCCAAATGGTAGCATCCATGAATTCAGACGCAATTCTTTTTGCTATGGCAAATCCCATTCCTGAAATTATGCCGGATGTAGCAAAAGCCGCAGGTGCCCGCATTGTTGGTACCGGACGCAGTGATTTTCCAAATCAGATAAATAATGTCATTGCATTCCCCGGCATCTTTAAAGGTGCTCTGGAAGGGCGTGCAAGCCGGATTACAGAAGAAATGAAGCTGGCAGCAGCAAAAGCACTTGCAAACTTAGTATCTGATGAAGAATTAAACGACGATTTCATTATACCGGAAGCCTTTGATCCTCGCGTTTCTGAAGTGGTAAGTAATGCTGTAAAGGCTCATATTCAATAAGCTATGAATAAAAATTTCAATATAAATTCCCAGTCTCCTGTTTACTGGGGTGACAAACGATACCATTCTTTGGATTATCATTTTAAAAACCTATTTGGTGAGAAGGTCTATCGCCTCTCTTTAAATGGTGGTATGACTTGTCCGAATCGTGATGGGCATATTAGTACCGGTGGTTGTATTTTTTGCAGTGCAGGTGGCTCCGGTGATTTTGCTGCTTCCTCTTCACTCTCAATTACAAAGCAGATTGAAGAAGCAAAACTTCTTGTAGCCGGCAAAACCAAATGTACAAAATACATTGCCTATTTCCAAGCTTATACCAACACCTATGCTCCGGTGGATTATTTGCGTAAAATTTTTATGGAAGCAATCGTCCACCCTGACATCGCAGCACTTTCTATCGCCACCCGCTGTGACTGTCTCCCTGAGGAGATTCTGAATTTACTGAAAGAGTTAAATCAAATAAAACCGGTGTGGGTAGAATTAGGCTTACAGACCATTCATGCAAAAACTTTAGAATTTATCCGAAGCGGATTTACTCTAAAGCAATTTGATACTGCAGTCCACAACCTACGTGAGCATAATATTGAAATAATTACACATTTGATTTTAGGCTTGCCGGGTGAAACCAAAGATGATATGCTTGCATCACTGGCTCATGTTAGCCGGTTACCGATTTCCGGCTTAAAATTGCAGTTACTTCACATTCTGCAAGGAACCGGGCTTGCTGCATATTATGAAGCTAATCCATTTGAGATTTTTTCTTTAGAAGAATACTGTGATTTCATCGTAGATTGTATAGAACTGCTTCCACCTGAAATCGTCTTACATCGTATCACCGGCGACGGTCCAAGAGAACTTCTAATCGCTCCGCTTTGGAGCACAGATAAAAAGCGTGTACTGAATACCATTATGAAACGATTGAAAGAACGAGATACATGGCAGGGCAAATATTTTTATACCGAATAAAATATGTCCCACAATTTATTAAATTTTGAAAGGAACTTATTATGGCAGAACCATTTACTATATACAAATTAACAATTTTGAATATGCTGGATAAAGTGGACTTTCCACTTTCGAATACCCAGCTCACTAATTTTTTCTTAGAGCAGGAATATACCGATTATTTTCGCGTACAGCAAGTAATCAGTGATTTACTGGATGCAGAGTTGATTCGTACCGAATCTACTCACAACAATACCCATTACTATATCACAGTTGCCGGAAAAGAAACTTTGAATTTATTAAAAGATAAAATTTCTGACGCAATCGAGCTGGACATTAATAACTACTTTTCCCAGAACAAATTAGAACTTCGCAATGATAATTCCATTATTGCAGATTACTACCGTACTCCAAATCGTGATTTTGCAGTACGTTGCCAGTATCGTCAGAAAGACACTAATTTAATTGATTTAACTCTCTCTGTACAAACAAAGGAGCAGGCTGAAGCCATTTGTAACAACTGGAAAAAACAAAACGAAGATGTCTACATGTATTTGATGGATATTCTCATGAAATAACACTTTTATAACTCGTTAACCCGCAGATAAAGGAGATTTACATGGCAAAACAACATTGGAAAGCAGGAAATATGCTCTATCCATTACCGGCAGTCATGATTAGCTGTCAAACTCAAAATGAAAAACCTAATATTATCACTGTTGCATGGGCCGGTACAATATGCACCAATCCACCAATGGTATCTATCTCTGTACGCCCGGAACGCCATTCTTATCACATAATAAAAGAATCCGGTGAATTTGTAATTAATCTGACAACCAAAGATTTGGTATTTGCTACTGATTACTGTGGTGTCCGTTCCGGTCGTGATGTAGACAAGTTTAAAGAAATGAATCTGACCCCTCAACCATCGCAGCATATTAATGCTCCCGGCATTGCAGAAAGTCCGGTTAACATTGAGTGTAAAGTTCGTGAAATTAAAGAACTTGGCTGCCATCATATGTTTATTGCAGATGTCTTAGGCGTATCCATTGATGATTCCTATATGGACGAAAAAGGCAAATTTAACTTAAACAGCTCTAATTTAGTTACCTACTCTCACGGAGAATATTTCTTGTTGGGCGAAAAACTTGGCAGTTTCGGATATAGTGTCAAGAAAAAGTAACATAGCAAAAATCCCAGACATTTAGCTATCAATTTTATTTTGATAACTATGTGTCCGGGATTTTTTTAACTGCTTGACGCACCAGATACGGGATGCGCACTTCGGTGCGTATAATTCGCTATCGGCATTATGCCATAAACTGTTTCATCTGCTGTGTTGAATCTTCAATGATATCGAAGGATGCTTTTACTCCTTCTGCAAATTCCATATTCTGCTGACTGATGCCAAGTACCTGTTCTGCATTCGCAGTCACTTCTTCTGTCGATGCAGACAAATGTGCAATACTGTCAACAATGTTATTATTAGAATCTGATAAATCCAAAATCTCTCTGTCTATTTCATTAATATTTTCAATTAAAATTACAATATCCTCATTCAACTTGCCAAACGCTTCCGATGCTGTGGCAATCTTCTGATTTTGGTCTTCTGTAGCTGCAACAGACTTTTCAACTGATACAACTACTTCATTTGCATTTGTATGTAATTCATTTGTAATTCTCGTAATCTCTTCGGTAGATTTCTTTGTCTGTTCTGCAAGCTGTCTAATCTGCTCAGCTACTACGGCAAATCCACGTCCTGCCTCACCTGCACGGGCACTTTCTATAGAGGCATTTAATGCCAACAGATTTGTCTGACTGGAAATACCTAAAATCATACCGGCAATCTCTTCTACTTCTCTTGTTTTATCCATCAAACGAACCATGGCATCACTTACCTGTGCATTGGTATCGGCAATCTGCTTTGACTGCACCTGTAATTCTTCCATCACTCGCATATTTGTCTGGATGCTTTCATTCGACTCTGTAGCAATACCGACCATTTTCTTAGAACGTTCTCCCGTCTGAGAAATGGCATTCTGAATATTCTGTGTCATTTGATTCTGCTCACTAATACTCTGTGCTGTCATATTCGTAGAATCCACGATTTCCTGCATATTTTCAGTAACCGTCTGTGTCCTCTCATACAATTTTACTACTGTTTCTGTACTCTTTGTAGTCTCATCATGAACTACTTCCGAAATCTCAACAATCTCATCAAACATTTCCTGTATCTGCGCTGTCTGTTCTGCAACTGCACCTAATGCATGCTCATTGAACTTCTGTGTAACATCAGCAATTCTACAGATTAAACCCAAACCTGCAAGTACAAAAAGAACGCTGATAAGATCATCTATCGTCTTCATTCCCCAACCACGTGGAAATCTGAATACCTGTACCGCAATATATAAAGCACCTTGTACGAAGCAAAGCTTTTTCAGTCTCTTTGCCTTGTAATATGGAATCTGTAATGCAAATAATATTAAAATAGCATAAAAGATAAATTGTGCATTCGTATTCATGCCAACTAAAAAAATCTCTATCATTCCCAAAATAAGAGAACAAAAATTATATTTCTCATCTGCCCTGTTACGCAGATACATTATCATATTGGCAATTACGAAAACAATTACAATGCCTAAATTGGCCCATGCGAAAGACTTATTAATATCGCCCATTAAAGCTCTCATAACAAGATAAGTCGCAAACATAAAATACAATACCAGCATTGCTATAAAGTAAAGTCCATTAACTGCTTTGTAACGTTCACCTATATCATTATACCGAAACCTGTTTTCTTCTTTTGTTACTTTCATATATTCCTCCACTATTCCATTACTAATATATAATTTATAACTTAGGTATTATACACGATAGTGACAAAATTTTCTATACTTTTTCACAATTTCTTTTCAAATGTCCAGTAAATTTTGATTTGCTTCTCTAATTCTTCATATGTCCATGCTCTACTGCTGCGATAAATGCAATTCGGGTCGTTTACAAAGAAACCTTTCTCATCATAGTCATATATCATCACAAAATGTCCGCCGGAAGTAAAGTCCCCTTTCTGCATCGAGCAAATCAATACTTTCCCTTCATCTAACTGTTCTTTCATTGCCTCTTCATCCGCATAAAACTCTTCCGATTTCAGCCCGAAGGCCTCACATCCTTCTCTCATTAAGCTCCACGCTGTTCCGGTACCTTGCATATAATGGTCATTTTTCATACTAAAATCTGCCACCACATCCGGCGTAACCGTATCATTTTCTGTCAATGCCACAACAGCCATTGCAAGCGTAGTCGGTCCACAGCCTGATATTGCAATATTAAAACCACCGTATTCCTCATAGCCCCATCGCTTGTCCCACTGTAAAAAAAGTGGATATTTCTGTTTTTTTTCTATTTCCGTAAGTTGTGCTTTCCCAGGTTTATAAGTTCCATCCGCATATGCCGGATAATCCTTCACATATTCATACATTTCCGGGTTGTTGCAGAGTGCTTCCAACAATTCTATCGGATATTTTTCATACTCATCAGATATTTCCTGCAGTTTCGGATACTCCTGTGCCAATTCCTTCAACCTGATGCGTACCTGACGTTCACTAAACTTCTGCGGTTTGTTCTGCTCGAAAAATTCTTCATACTTCACGTCATATAAAAACGTTTCTGCCCATATATCCGCTACTGCACTTACCATAGCATCTGCTGTTCCGAGTATTCCCTCCGTTTTTTCAGCACTGTTCGTACGAAAAAGAATTTTTCCTGCAATTGCCAATATAATTACACATGCGACTCCTAACATCATCATCTGAAAAAAATGTCTTCTCCGTTGTTTTTTTATCCTTCTCTGCCTTGCCTTCTGTCGTTGTATCAGACAACGTTTTTCTTCCGGTGTCATCTCCTTATTTTTCAAATTATTTCTCTGGTTTACATTTACTACATCTAGTTTCTTTTCCATAACTGTTCCTATACTTTCATTTGCATGCTGAAATTAACTCTTG
>CAYMTX010000015.1:7147-25099 GCA_964393475.1 uncultured Roseburia sp.
GATTCTATGAACTATTCAGATTTATTGATTGCAGAAATTCCCCATACAGCAAATACACCTACAGCAAGCATTACCAGCGAAAATGCAATTCCCACCATACTCACTTCATATGTAACATCTAATATACCGGTTTCCGCACGTAAAATCGCAATCAAATTCGCAAACGCATGACCGATGACTGCCAGTGACACACGTTTTGTCTTCACTACAATATATGCCAGCAGACCGCCCAGTAGCGTTGCATACAACAACTGTACCAAATTCACATGAATGATTCCGAACAGCAGAGCTGAACACAGAATTCCCCTTTTCGCTCCTGACATTGCGGAAACTCTTTTTAAGATAATTCCGCGAAATAGAAGCTCCTCTGCTACCGGCACTACCACACAGGATGCCAGGATTTCCGACCACATTCCACCTGCAAAGAAATTCTCATTTGCAGTCTGAAAACCGGCAGACATTTCTACCAGCGGTGTCATTACGATAAAATTGTTCAATGCGATACTACATGCACCTGTTGCAAGTAACGTCAGCACGCCCTGTATTATAAGCTCTCTGCCGTTTAATCTCCGCTTTCCCCAGACCACCTTCTCCGCATCATTATCCTGCTTCCAAAGTGATATTAAAAACGGTATTGTCACCCCCGAACTGATGAGCTGCTTTACCATATAAATTTCCTGTGCTTCGCCCAAAAGTATGTTTAAAGCAAAAAACACAAATCCCGAAATCAAGTAATATATGCCTATCGGATATAAAATATCTATTACATTCTTTTTCATCCTTCCGCTCCCAACTCCTGATATAACTGTGTGACTGTCTTTCCAACCAGCGGATGACGCTTATTCGGACACAATTCCAATAACGGTTTCAAAACAAAATCACGATTTGTCATATCCACATGCGGAATGATTAAATCATCATCCTCGTATACTATGTCATCAAAAAAAATAATATCCAAATCCAATGTGCGCGGTCCCCAGTGTATGATGCGCTCACGATTAGCATGCTGTTCCACCAGATGCAGTGCATCCAGTAATTCATGTGGTGTAAAAAGTGTCCGAAGCCGGATTGCACCGTTTACAAAATCATCCTGTTCAACGCCGCCATAAGGCTTTGTCACAATAAAGTCAGAAACCTTTTCAATCTGAATTTCCGGCATCGCTCCCAATTCACGAATACCATCTTTCATATAAGTCTCTTTATCGCCCATATTTGAGCCGACTGCTACATACACCTGATGCCAGCCCCGTTCAATTGTTACCGACACATTTTCAAACGGCAGACCTATCGGTGCATGCGGTTTGCATAATTCCAACCGCACTTTCTCTATCAGCGGATATTCTGACAATAATGCTTTCACGGTATGCTCCGCGGCTGTCTCAATCAGTTGATACGTATGCTCCTGCAAAAATCGTGTGATAAAATGACTTACCTCTCCATAATGTACTGACTTTGTCAAATCGTCTGTGGTTCCGGCAGGTTTACAATCTAGAAACAAGACAGCATTGACATAAAAATCCTGTCCATTTGCTGTCTCCTCCGGAAATACTCCATGATGTGCGAACACTTTTAAACCTGTAATTTTAATTTCGTCCATTCTAATCCTCATTCCTTACATAAACCTGCTGATTAAAGTTTCCAGTTCGCGGTCTTCCTTTGAACGATAACGTAAAATTGCTTCTGTCATTTTAACCGCTCTTACATTTTCCTGCACATCATGTACACGCACGAAAGCACAGCCCTGTTCTACTGCCATAACTGTTGTCGCAAGTGTTCCTTCTACCCGTTCATCAGCCGGCAAATCCAGTGTCAGACCAATCATTGATTTTCTCGAAGTTCCGAGCAAAACCGGATAGCCGAGTTCATACAGTTTACTTACATTAGCAGTCACTTCCAAATTCTGTTCATAGGTTTTGGCAAAGCCGACACCCGGATCCAATATAATTTTGTCTTGTGCAATTCCCGCCTGCAATGCCAATTCTACCGATTCCTGCAAATCATGCAGTACATCTTCCATAAAATTCTTATAATCCATGTCCAAACGATTATGCATCAGACAGCACGGCTTGTCATATTTCGCAATAACTGCTGCCATCGTCCCGTCATATTTCAAGCCCCATATGTCATTAATTAAATCCGCTCCGGCTAAGATAGCTGCTTCTGCCACCCTGCTTTTATAAGTGTCTACGGATACCGGAATATCATAGGCTTCCTTCACCGCCCGAATCACCGGTACTATCCGTTTGATTTCTTCTTCCTCAGAAATCTGCGTATACCCCGGTCTGGTAGACTCTCCTCCAATATCGATAATATGCGCACCTTCTTCTATCATCTCACCTGCATGCTTCACCGCCGACTTCACATCATCATGACTTCCGCCATCAGAAAAAGAATCCGGTGTGACATTCAAAATACCCATCACATATGTTCTATTTGCAGTATCAAATTCTTTCTTTCCTATTAACATACAAACACCTAACTTCTGCCATTTCTTCCCGTCACAGCTTACTCTGTACACCGTCATCTGACGGCACATTCACCATTCCGGCTTCTAACGCACCAGTGTAAAAAAGCGATTCTGCAGTTTCTCATTCTCCTCAAATGCACCTCTGCCCACAAATGTCACCGTCTTACTTCCCGGTTTCTTTACGCCACGCATTGTCATGCACATATGCTCTGCCTCAATCATTACCATTGCCCCCTTCGGCTGCAAAAATTCCATCAGCGCATCTGCAATCTGTGCTGTCAGCTGTTCCTGTAATTGCGGGCGTTTCGCATAAACCTCCACTGTTCTTGCAAGTTTACTTAAACCGACCACTTTCCCGTCCGGAATATATGCCACATGTGCTTTTCCGTAAAAGGGCATAAAATGATGCTCGCAGGTAGAATAAAAAACAATATCTTTTTCAATTACCATCTCATTGTTCTCTGCTGAAAAAGTCTTTGACAGCGGTTCTTTTGCATCCTGACCGATTCCTGCAAAAATCTCTTCATACATACGGGCAATGCGTTCCGGAGTCTCTTGCAATCCTTCCCGATTTACATCTTCTCCGATTCCTTCTAATATTAATCTGACACCCTGTTCTATCTTCGTTCTATCCATAATCAATCCTCATTCTGCCACTTTCTGAATTACATGAGTTGCCCGACAAATGATATTTTTTCATTTTTATCGCAGCATGCATGCTTTCAGCTCCGCCAGATAAGACAGCGAACCAAATGCAAGTATCATATCTGCATTTCCTTCCGCTGTATCCTGTACCGCCAAAGCCGCCGCTTCCTTTATACTGTCACAGCACACTGCCATTTTCCCGAGTTCTTCTGCTTCTTCTGCAAGAATATGACCATCAAGTCCCCGCTTATTTGCCGGTGTCACAGTATATACCCGTACTGCATAGGGCAACATAATTTCTAATATCTTCTTGTGCTCTTTATCTGCAAGTACTCCTATTATATAGACTATTTTTCGATTTGTAAAATGCTTTTGCAGTGTAGCCGCAAGCTTTTTCGCTGCATCTTCATTATGTGCACCATCTATAAATACAAGCGGATGTTCTGAAATCTGTTCAAAACGTCCCGGCCATGTTGTCTTTGCGATTCCCTTTTGAATCATTTCATCCGGAATAGCAAGTACTTTCTTACAGACAGTAATCGCCAGATTGGAATTTTCTATCTGATAATCGGCTTTCATTGACAGTTCAGCGTGTAATTCACCCTGCCCTGCAAGAATAAGCTCTGCACCCTTTTGCTCTGCTATTTTTCTAATAACCTGCAATACTTCCGTTTTCTGCGTATCTATCGTCACCACCGGACAGCCTGTTTTTATAATCCCTGCTTTTACTGCTGCAATCTCTGTAAGTGAATTTCCCAGAAACTGCATATGATCCCTGCTAATCGAGGTAATGACTGAACAGACCGGATGTGTAATCAGGTTTGTCGCATCGGTCGCACCGCCCATTCCCACTTCCAGCAATACATAATCACATTTTTCCTCATAAAAATATACAAATGCAAGTGCTGTCTCTACCTCAAATACCGTTGGCTGTGCCAACCCTTTGGCAAGCATACGTTCACACGCTTTTTTCACTTGTGCAAGGCAGGACAAATACGCTTCCTGTGTAATGTTTTCTTTATTTATACGCCACACCTCGAATGCATCGAAAACTGCCGGAGATGTATAACGTCCTACACGATATCCTGCTTCTATCAGTGTACTCTCAATAAATGCACCAGTCGAACCTTTTCCATTCGTTCCTGCGATATGGATAATACGTAATTTCTCCTGTACATCAGAAAGCTCTCTCATTAAATTTTGTATATTTTCAAGACCTAAAATACTTCCTGTCTGACTGACTGTTTCGATATAAGCTTTTGCTTCTTCCATGTTCATGTTTGTCACCTCTCTAGCCAAAAACATTATACAAATTTTTCAAAAAAAAGTATACTTATATTTATCAATAGGATTGAAAAATAGCACTGCAATATGAGATGTATATTATCACATCTGCATTGCAATGCTATTATTCATACTTACTAATTTTCTTTTAACGTATCTTCCATGCTGCGAATCCACGCTTTCCCTATATCCTCATTCATATAACCGGAAGCAATCTGATAAGATTCCTCTTGAAATCTATCCAAACGTTCTCTGTCATTGAATAAATCAATGATACGCTGTGCCATTTCATGAATGATATGTTCGACATATCCTTCTTCATCAAGCTTATTAAAATCATAATCAATCAAATAACCATTTTTCTCATTTTTAATAAAAATAGGATTGCCATATTTCGTGTCCAGACCTATTACCGCATTTCCGGAAGAGATTGCTTCTAATACACTCAGTCCAAATGTTTCTCCCATTGAAGCCGTCAGATATCCTTCGTATTGTGTGTATCTTCCCTCCATTTCGCAATGCCCTTTCATTGTAATATACTCTTCCGCATGATTTTCATTTATCATTTGTTTCAATTCTTCCGTAAAAACTGCTAGTCCAGTTCCATAAATATCCAATGTTATCTGTGGTAACACTGCATGAGCCTCCACTACACTCCGCACAATCCAGTCAACACGTTTTCGCGAATTAATTCTCGATACCGTTAAAAGCGAATATGGTTTTCGCGCTACAACCGGATAACATAATTTCTCTATCCCGCTAATCGGCAGTGCTTGCACATTCGGTATATCACATCTGTATTCCTGTAATTTGTCAATTACTTCTAATGCCTGTTCTTCCGTAGAAGTAAAGATGGTATGAATATACCCAGAATAACGAAACCAGTAAAAATACTCAAAATTCAAAAAAAGATATTCCCATGCCTCTTTCGGCTGTGCATAATGCTGCGAATGAAAAAAAATCTGTATCTTTGCTTTATTTCCATAGGTAAACAACGGTTCAACAAAAGCTCGGTTTCCCGGTCGGTCAATAAGTACGATATCTGTTTCCGTAAGCTTTAACTGTCGGATAAACTCACATAAAAACTCCTCCTTCGACATAATTTTCCCATTTGGAAAGAGATAACTTTCTGTTTCATTCTCTCCATATAGGATATCATATGCCGTTGTACCATCCTGCCTTTTAAACGTCCGTTTAAACAACAGTCGTACCTCTGATCCGTCTTTTACTTTATCTATGTAATACTCTGTATAAAGCAGACGGTCAGAGTAGCACTCACGAAGTACTATTCCACCCTGCTTTTGAAATGCCTTTTCTCTAATCTGTATTTCCTTACCTATCCCCCCATTTCCGCTCAACAAAAGGTGTGCACTCAGCATATCTTCCGTTTCTATTCCGATTCCCTGATAATACTGTACAGAACGATTATCCGGTATACTTGTAAATATATATTTTACCGATGTTGACAGCATCTTCAAATACCGGTAACGCATCGCTTGTGCATAATCTACACCATTAGGGAAATAACCTACTAAAAGTTCAAACACATAAACTGCCATCTATGCACCTCCACATGTCAGTGTCAATACCATATCTTTCAGTGATTTTTCATGTTGCTGTCTCTGTCTTTCAAGCAACTTCTTCCACATACTTTCATCTTCAATTACGGTATACATGACATCTACAATCTCTTTCCAATTTCCTTTTTCCACTACGCATTCCGGTAATATGTAAGGTATATTATGACAAGTATCTGTAAAACTAAATATCAGCATATGATTCATACCTGCCAGCATAACAGCATCACATATCTCCCTTCCATAATTAATATCGAAGTAAAAACTTGATTTCTCCAATAAGTCCTGCAGCTTGTCCTTTTTTATCCCCTGATATGTTTTCACATTCGAATACGCATTCAATGCAAGCAGTTTATCTGACATACGCGTAAGCGCAGCAATATGAAATACTTTGTCCGGCAAAGCATCAATAAGCGTTACAAGTTCTTCGATATTATCTGAATTTGTCAATATCAGTATGTCTCCATTGGCATTTACCGCTTTACTACATTCTTTACAATAGCATATTCGAATCTCATCCTGTCGGATTCCGATATGAGACAATGTGGTATCAGCATTATTTACAATCATCAGCGGATACTTATCCTGTATTTTCCACTCCCGGTACTTCTGTATCTCCTGTGACCTACTTAATAAAGCAAATACCTTTGCTTTTTTCTCTGCATCTGCTTCATACAATAATTCTATCTGCCGCAACGATGTCAGAATGATCCGCTCTCCGGCAGCCATCAGTTCTCTGTAAACATATTTTTCAAACTCCGCCTTTGAAGCAAAGAACTGTTTCACACTTCCCGCTTCATAAAGTACCACGATATCTTTCTGCAAATCATACGATAAAATTTCTTCTCCTGCTGATGTATAATAACTCCGCAGTATCTCCTTTCCCGTTTCATCGCACCAGCCGCGACTGCCTATAAAACCATATTGATTATAGTAATCTATTTTGCACACAACTCCGGTGTCTGCAAGCCATTCCACACGCCCGATTGACCTTGCTTCTCTCACATTTTTCTGAATAATCACAGCCTTTACTTTGCCTAAATGATATATTTTTCCTTCCACGCCTTCTACTTTCACATTCCACCATTCCGGTGTCACAGCAAACGGAAAATCTAACAGCTTCTTACAATACGTATTCTTCTCTTTTCGTCGTATTATATATTCGTATATGGAAAACATACCTTCCGGAAGCATCGCTGTATCCTTCATAAATACAATATCATGTTGTAAATCCAGATACTGCAGTGTTTCTCCCAAAAAACTGCATTCTTCCTTATACTCATCATAAAAAACAATCATCGTTCACATCCACCTTACCTTCAATTCAAAACTACTCGTACACTAGATTTTTAAAATTTCCAAATAGCTTCCCACGGTTTCAAGCGCAGCCGCATCTTTCTGTAGTTTCAAATGTTTCGTTTGCAGTTTCCTGTCTTCAAGAACTGCTCGCAGTAAATCTATCATTTTTTCTGTTTCCTCAATCTTATAAACATGCTCTTTTGCTACATAATTCAGATTATGCGCTGTTTCTGAGAAAGCAAATATTAGCTGGCTATGTAAAAAAGCATTCCATACAGCCGACAGAATTTCTCCTTCATGATTAATATCCAGATAATAATCACATTTCATAAATAACCAGTCCACCGTCTCCATCTTTACATTCGGATACAGTGTTACATTCGGATAAACTTCCATGCTCATAAGCTTTGAGGACATTTCTGTAATCGCCGCAATATGAAAGTGCATTTCCGGCAATGCTTCCACCAATTCCCTGCATTGAGCAATCCGTTCTGAATTGGTACAAATTAAGGCATTTGGTCTTCCTGCATTCTTCCGCTTAAATGGATAAATGTGCCCCAACTTATATACGACCTCTTGCGATGCACCAAGCGCAATCAACTTCTCATAAGCAGCCTTCTTCTGTACCATAATCTTAGTTGTTCTTGCAGCCTTTCCATTCAATATTAACTGCATATTACCCGGAATATCCGGTCTTTCATTTTCCTGCCAGAACAGTACATCTTCTTTTACACCTGCGTCCATACGCTGTGATACGAAGAAAGAAGTCGACAATGTATTAAAGAAAATTCTTTTATATGTAAAACCTACACGCTTCATAAAAAAGCACACAAATTCTGTCAGCGAATGGAAAATTCTTACCGCTTCACCATCGTTTAAAATGATATCATGTGTTACATAATTTTCCACGATAATCTCTTTCCCCTCAGGTGAAAAATAAGTTTTATTTACTTTCTGCTGCTTCGCATTGAAAATGGTTCTGGCATACAAGGCTCCATACTTATTATAATGATCCGTAGAACGCACCATTCCCTTGTCATCCAACCAATCCACTGCTTTTACCAATCTTTTATGTAAAGGTGGCGCATAAAAAATACGTCCTCTCGCCTTATCAATGTCGCGCACTTTCCCATTGGAATTATTCCCACTGATTTCCCAGTACTCCGGCACTTCTATCTGATTGAAATATCTCGCTTTTCCCGGTACCCCAAGTGTATTTTTAAAATCTCCCAGAAAAAAACCGAATACAGAAATAACGTCATCCGGCAAAAAGCCATCATCTGTAATCACTGCTACCGGATAATTCTTTCCTGCTTCTTTAAAGGAAGTATGCAGATTTTGACTCTCCATCTGATAATCATCCAAAAGTAATACTACATCTTCTGCTTTAGTACTGCTGCCCATCGCTTCTCAACCTCCTCTGTCAGATACATCTTGGCTTTATCATAAGAATGTGCATGAAACTGTTCTATATCTGCCTCCGTAAATAACCGTATTATACATTCTGACAGTTTCTGCACGCGTTCTTTTGCATCCATATTGCCCATTACCGGAATCAAATACCCATTTTCCCTATCATCAATAAATGTCTTGTTACCATAACGCACATCAAATCCGATAATCGGAAGTCCGGATCCAATTGCCTCCATCAGACTTAATCCGAATCCTTCACTCGTAGAACCGGAAATATAAGCCTCATAATTCCGATATATCTCATCTAATTTCTGTTGCCCGCAAAGTCTTATTGCATTCTGACAACCATATTCTGCAATCAGCTTTTTTATCGCCGGTTCTTCTTTACCTTTTCCATAAATATCCAGTGTCAAATCCGGAATCTGTTTTCTCGCCTCTGCTACTGCTTGCACAATCCAATCCACATGCTTTTCAGAAGCAAGTCTGGAAGCCGTAATCAGCGAATGCTTTTTCCTAGGTTTCTCCGGATACGTCAGTTTCGCCAGACTTCCCACCGGTATTTCCACCACTTCTGGTATAACCCCCATATACTTTTCAAACTGCTCTCTCACAAGCCTTCTCTGCTCACCGGTAGCTGCCACATAAAAAGAAATATGCTTATGCTGCGAAAAAAGATATTCATAATAATTATTCCAAAGAATATAATCCTCATTTGTGGCACTTTCATTGAAATGGTCAGCATGAATCACACTGCACACTCTTGCCGGTGCTGCATTTCTCAAAATAGCTGCTCCAAATTCCTTGCTTCGGTCAATAATCACTACATCATCTCCGGTCAGCCCGAAAGATGACACCATATACCCTACCAGCTCTGCTTTAGAGTAAAACAGTCTATCCGGGAACTGATACATCACGGCATCCCCATCAATGATTTCTTCATAAGCAACGGTTCCATTTTCATTAAAAAATCTACGCTGATATAAATGTGCCTGATTATTCAACGGCGCATAATATTCCGAAAAAATTCTGCAATAAGTAAAATAGTCTTTGCGGATTAAGCAACCATTTGAAACTATTTCTACACGATGCACACGGTCTTCCTTCTCATTTACCATATATGCCGTATAAAAATTATTTTTTCCTTCAAAAACATACCTTACAACCTTCCCTTGTCTGGAAAATGTAAATCGTCTTCCTTCAAAACTCTTTTCCAGCTGCTTTAATGTGTAGGAAACAGGTGCTATCTTACAATCTGTAAAATAAGTATAAAGCCATATAATTTCCGAATCCAGAAATCCCATATACTCTGTCATATGCTGAATATTGTCCCTTAGAAACATATCCGTAAATACAAACTTTGCATCTATACCGATATTACGAAACATACGTGCACGATACAACTGGGCATATTCTACACCACTGCTCGCCCAACCAATTCCTAAATTAAAATTGTATACCATAATCTCTCCTTATCTCTGTCACACTGATAAAATTTACGGAAACAGAATACGTAACTGCCCTCTTGAATCTGTATATAAATCGCTCAGCAGAATATTTCTAACAATATTTTTGTGTATTTCTTTTTCCATCTTATGAAAGGACTCTAATGCCTCACGCTGATACTCATGCAATGGATTCCTCTGCGCCATACTACGTCCTGACACAGCTGCCTGAAGTTGTTGTAAATAGTCTACTTCATCTACCCATGCACCTTCGATAGCGCGTAAAGCCGCAACACGTATAAAATCCTGCATTTTTCAATGCCACCCAGTTTTTCTTCCTGCTCGTTCAATCCATCACATACTCTGTCCAGCAGATAGCGAAGCACTTTTCTTTCATCTCTTATATTTAAATCACTTAGCCCACTATCCAGACGATAGGAAATATTATCCAAAAGGTACCTGCTAATATCAGATTTTTCAAGTTGTTTCTGCTCTGCCAGAAAGTGTCTGATATTCCCTTCTGCAATCCGAAGTATCTTCCTATCATCCAATACTTTCTCACCATCTAGTAGCCGGTCTCTGACCTCATAAATCAATTTTCTCTGTCTCCGCAGAACTTCATCATAATTCAATGCATTTTTACGAGAAGATACCGCCAGTTCTTCATTAATCTTCTGGGATAGATTAATTACTTTTCTAAGCTTTCTCTTCGTAATAAATCGTTTTCCATCCTCATACTTTTCTACTTTAATCAGCCCCATGCGTTTGACTGTTTCATCCTGAAGTGACACGAAAAAACGACTGAATCCCGGGTCTCCCTGTCTTCCGGCACGTCCTCTTGCCTGACGCTCTTGTCTGACATTTGCCATTCTGCCAATGCCGATGACCGCCAAACCTCCCAATTCTTTCACGCCTTCACCAAGTTTTATGTCTGTTCCGCGTCCTGCCATGGCAGTCGCCACCGTCACAGCATTCATCTGACCGGCTTCCTTAATAATATCTGCCTCCCAAAACGCATTGTTTGCATTTAAAACACTATGAGGAATTTTTTCCTGAAGCAAAAGTTTTGATACAAGCTCTGTTTCTGCAATAGTCGATACCACCACAAGCACCGGTTGCCCTGTTCTATGCGTTTCTACAATCAGTTTTCGTGCCGCCTCAAACTGTGATTCTATATCCTTGAAGTAAAAATCTTTTAAATCTCTTCTCATTAACGGCAGATTCGGCGGTATCACAATGACCTTACGTCCATACACGTCCAAAAGTTCTTCCGCCGCATCTGAAATAGTTCCGCTCATCCCTGACATCTTTGGAAAAAGCTGGAACAAATTCTGATAAGTAATTGCTGCTATGGAACGATTCTCCTGAGAGAGTTTTAATTTCTCCTTGACTTCCAGTGCCTGATGCTGACCGCCTCGTAATTTGACACCCGGCATCATTCTTCCCGAACCATTATCCAATAACTGTAATTCTAAATCTTTTGATACCATATAGTCCCGCTCCGGCTTATAAAGTACATGTGCCCTTAATGCTAATGTTACATGACGGTTAATCTCAAAATACTCTTCCCCATAGAAATTATCTATTCCAAAAAACTTTTCTGTATAAGCAATTCCATCTTCCGTAAGCCAAACCTTCTGGTCTTCTTGTTCATAGTCGCGCCCTTCCAAAAGCGTAGTCACAAAAAAATCTGCCAGTTCATAAAGATTCGATTGCACTCTTGGAGCCCCTGAGATAACCAATGGTGTCTGTGCTGCATCTAAAAGTACCGAATCAGCTTCATCAATAATGACATAATAGAACTCCCGTAAAAAACGTTCCTCTGCTGAAGTCACCAAATTATTCAATAAGTAATCAAATCCTAATATACCATGGGTTGTATACACAATATCTGCCGCATAGATTTCTCGTTTTCGTTCGTTTGTAAACCTATCCTCTTCATTCGCGCTAACCCCGGCAGCGACTGTCATTCCCATAAATCGGTATACTTTTCCCATCTCTTCCGCATCACGCAAGGCAAGATACGCATTGGTCGTTAGTAATAGTGTGCTCTTTTCTGTAAGTGCGTTCAGATATAACGGCATAGTTGCCATTAATGTCTTTCCCTCTCCTGTATTCATCTCAATCAGATTTCCCTGATGAGCAGCAATTCCTCCCAGTATCTGTACATCATAAGGATACATCCCCAGTACACGGTAATCTGCTTCGCAGACTGCTGCAAAAGCTTCCGGAAGAATCTCATCTAATGTTTCCCCAGCGCTTAACCGTTGCTTAAAAATTACTGTCATATGAGAAAGTTCCGCATCCGACAAGGCAGCCATAATATCTTTATGGCATTTTATCTTATTTAATATCCTATTTAACTTTTTAAGTTCTCTACGTTGCTTCATCATAAATTTCCTGAATTACAATAGTGTGAAAACACAACTTTGTCACTCCTCCATTAATTAGCTGTAACTTATAGCTATATGTCTTAAGCGGACACCGAAATTCTGTCACTTTATCACGCAGGGTAAGTGTTCCTGCTTCTACACCATATCTGTCATAAAATACCAGTCGTCCCAGCAGATTCTCACCCTCACCCACATCTGCATTTAACGTAATCCGATATTTCGTTTCTCCGTCAATAATCGGTAAAGCAGGCTCTATTTTCTGTGCTTGAAAATTCGTCATCGAATACCATTGTTTGATTACCGTCCCGGGTGGCATCAGCAGATTTTCAAATTCAATATTATCTTTCTTATGAAAAATCACCTTAGAACCATATAAGTAAGTATCCGATACATATTCACTCCAATAAATCGTCCATTTTTCCCCTAACATCTCTATCCTCTGTCAAAATCTTCATACAAAACTTTTCTATACTGCGCTTTAAACCAGCGGGCAATCTCACGACCTGCATCATTATGCCGTCCATGAATTCCTTTCCCATATAATTGTACTTCGTTGTCATGTAAATGACTAACCAGCATATTGTAAGCCGAATTTTCATAATCATCCTCTATCATATATGCCAGTATAAACTTTGAATATTCCCAAGATGTCGCCTCAAACTTCTTCCAAAACCTTTGATTCAATTGGTCCACCGTTGCCTTATCCATACCGGCTCCAATATAATTTAATACATCCAAAGATGTCGGAAAACCTCCCGGACGGTTCAGTCTTTCATTCGCTGCCACCGTTCCAATACTTAATAACGGTTTTCCAACAATCATTGCATGGGGCAATATATCACATCCATAATATAATGCTCCAAAGCTTCCCATCGAAACTCCTGCCATTATTACCTGCTCATTAGAGAATCCCAACTCTTCCATACAACTTCTGATTATCTTAGGAAAAGCTGCTTCATATTCTTCATCACCCATATAAAAGCAGCCACCTTCCAGTCTCGGCTCACTTATCAATAAAAATGGACAGCCCATATTCCACATCATATGGTAGCCCTCAAATCCTTGAAGTGTCTTGTATCCGGAAAAATAAACATTCAAGGGCGGCTTTCTGTCTCCCGGAGAAAAATAATAAAAAATTTCTTCCCGCTTCGCTGTTACATAGCGTTTACCTCCCGGCAAAAACAGACCATGTTTCTTTCTGGAATTTCGAAAATGTAATGCTATGAGTTTAAGCTTACCTGTTCCTTTCGCATGTACAGATACAAATAAATAACCATCCCCATTTATATTATCTATTATCACCGCATCTGTCAGTTCCTTTTCCGAAAATAACCATTTATGCTGTACCTGTGCAATACTTCCTCGGGCAAATTGGGTAATTGATAATGCAATTTCTACACCATCATCTTTGGCATATTCCAGCCAGAATTCTTTTGCTTGTCCTTTTTCTATTAGTAAATTTTGATTCCAGTATACAATCTGATTTAACTTTTTTCCATATTCCCCTTCCAAAGTCACACTGTAATTGCCATCCCAGTAAATACTTCCGGCAAATCCCTGTGCTATGGTAAGATAACGCATCTTCATTTTAGCACCATGTGGAGTAGAAAAATAATTTCCCGCCTCTTGTAATAAAAAATCCTGAATCTGTCTACATTCCAAATGCTTCCCCACTTTACAGGCACTCAGATACTCCACTGCGTCCGTTAAAACTGTCCGTTCTGTCAGAAACAATGTATAAGCATTCACTATCCGCTGTAACAAGAATACGATATCATCTGATACTTCACCATCTATAAACACAATATTATATGATTTCTCCTGTATATCTGAAATTGCTTTGGCATAATTAATCTGTACATTTTCCGGTATCTGATAACAGCCATTCCAATCTTCATTTCCCAGTTGAAGAACTTTTATTATTTCTGACAAAATCAATAACCTCTTTCCATTTCTCTATCAGTACATCTGTTTTATAATTTTTACCATGCTCATACGCGCTTAGCATGGCTTCATTCCAGTTCGTAAGACTCTCCAGATAGAATGCCATCGTTTCCGGAAGTGCACTCATATCTTTCAAAATCCTACCATTCTTACCATTCTCCACAAATTCCGTATCACGGTATACAATCTGCGGTATTCCCACACTGATTCCCATAACACGCAGATATACATCTGTCTTACTTCGTAAATCTACAATCAACCGTTGCTCTCTCATACATTTACTTACTGCCAATTCATCCACACACTGCTCCACATAAAAACGAATCGGTATTTTCTCCTCATCCAGCAGATAATTCTCCTCTTGGCTCTTTTCCATTTCTTCTGCCGCCCAGCCTTCTTCCATCCCAGCATTACGCAGACGTTCCCTGACTTTCTCAAGCAGTTTGCTTCCCCTGTCATAGTCTGCCAGTCTGGTAAACAGGTGTATTCTTGCATTCTCATTTATCAGAATATATTCTCCCAAACGTTGTATCAGCTCTGCAAACCTTTCTTCCTCCATACCATCCACCGGAACTAAAATCTTCTGTACATTTAACTGCTGGCTGATGCCAAAATCTACTCTCGCATCAAATGGTGTTATGCATGCAATGCATTCACTATCAAAGTTCATCATCTTTTGTACTTTTCTGTAATTTTCCTGAGAATCAGTAAGCACATAAGACGAAGATTTTATTATATCTAAAATTTCCGGATACTTTGCCGGGTCATATCTGTTCTCAAAAAACGACAATATCATTTTCCTTCCAGACAAAGCCTGACACAATACCTCCATGTGCAGTTCATGTACCGCTATACAAAACATATCACTCTCTTCAGACAATTCCAGATAAGATCCCAGAACCTCAGAAATAATCCGTTCCATTTTCTCATAAGAATTCTGCAAAAAAACACGTGTATACTCCTGTCCATTATGTTCCAACAGATATGTATTGCTTTTGGGATTAACTTCCACATGACCATCATTCTCATATACTCTAATCTTCCAAACTCCTTTATCTGTCAAATAGTCCTGATACACTGGTTGCCCTTCTTCATATACGATTGAACTTGACACAAAACCTCTGTCATCATAAATATTTCTGCGCGACAACACCTCGTCTTTATAGATATCTACCTGAATCAGATTACCATCCTCTGCAAATTCTGCCTGCGCATACTTCTCCCCATCCAACAGTGCTATCATCGCAAATGGCGTATATATAAACTCAATATGTTCCGGCCATGTTAAATTATGTACGGAAAACATACTGACCTTCTTTCGTCTTATCTCTTGAATCGCATCAAAACAAGACCAGTAAGGCGCATGAAATACTCCTTGCCTATGCAGGAAATGTCGAAAATTAGGTGCAAAACTCAAAAGCATTATCTGAAAAGGATATGTTTCATTACGATGAAAAAGTTGGATGTGCTTTACTGTATCATCGAATTCTGTTTTCATACGCCTGGTATACCAGTATTGTTCGTTCTCTTGCCATTGATTCTGTTTATACCATGCCGGAATAAAATGTAGCATATTTCCTCCTAAATAAATGGTTTGTACGCTTCTATGTCTTTGATTGCCAATACTTCTCTGTAAAGATTGCTCCACACACCCGTAATCAGCATAACAGAAGAAGGCAACGTGGTAAAAGCGCTGTTCATTCTCCCTGACACTTGTAAAACTAACGGTGTGCAAAGACAAATACACATTACAGTTGCACTTAACAATCCTAATCGAAAAATCACACCGGATAAATATCGTTTCGTATCCCGTCCGGCATGCAGATTCTGTATACTATCTCCACTTTTCAAAAAATTCTCTGTCAGTTCTGTCGGATTCAACATAACCCAGGAAAATCCTATAGTCAAAATAAAAATAAGTAAAGCATATACAACTATACCAACCGGGTTTGTTAGTGTCACATTCTCCTGCAGCCATAATATCGTATCATTTTCTGTAAACAACCAGCCAAATAAGACTAATATCAACTGTAGTAGCATAAAAAATGCTGTTGAAAACATAGCCGGCATAACTCCAATTGGATTTAACTTTATCGCTATATAATTTTTATCCGCATAAATATTATGAATAGAAATCCTCTGAACCGGAATTCTCTTTTCTGCATTTTCTAAAATAAGCGTAATAATCAACACAACAAAAGATATCAAAAGAGGAATTACCATTTTTCTCACATCCTGCCCCTCTAAGGTCAGTCTAAATCCATCCAATATATTCATAAAAATTATTACACTCTGTCCACCTAGTCCGTACTTCGCATTTTCAGAAACCAGATGGAGCATTATAAAAGTTCCCGTTACAAGTTCCACTGCCGCAACACATCTTGCCAGTGGCAACATTCTACTATCTACAGCAAACTTTAATTCCTGTACGGTAACCACCGCCATAGCGACTGACAAGATAAGCATAATTTTTAATATTAGTCTGTTTTTCTGTATTGGCGAAACCTTTTTCATCGCCTCTGTTCCTCGCAACAAATAATAAATCTGCACTATAATAGAGGAAATCATATAAGGCGAAACGCCCAGTGCAAAAATCGAGCATTGATTAATGTCTCCACTGATTGTCTGTATCAGTAACGATTCTGCATCTATTGCAGTGTATACATATGCAGAAACATCAATCATATATAAAGGAAATCCTTTGCCCAACAAATAAAAGATAACAATTATACATGTATATAAAATTTTACTTTTTAATAAACTTTCCTCTTCTCTCATAACCCATTCTTCCATATCAAACTAAAAGTAAAAAAGGGAGACAGCAGCCTTCCTACAGAATAACCGCCATCTCCCTTATTGTACCATTACTCAGACTAAAGTGTCTATTCGTTTTTACTGTTCATCTATATCATCTTGTTCCCTATATGAACTATCTGCTCCCGCCATGCCTTTTTTCTTAGCATAATCATCATGCAACTTCTTGCCTGTAATTGCAGATATAATCAACAGTATCCACCACCACCAGTTACGGCGCACACTCGTTTCGCCTCCGGCCAATGGAGTATCTTCATCATCAATGATAACTGTCTCTGTATCCTCTTCCTCATCCTGTACACCCAATGGTACATCTTCATCATCAATATTGACTACATCTTCGTTCTCATTATCAATCGGGTCTTGATTTGCAAGTGGAGTATCTTCATCATCAATTTGAACTGTTGTAACCGTATCAGCTGTATCAGCTGCACTCGTTGTATCATCAGCATCTACATCATCATCATCTACTTCACTTGATGCCACACTTGTACTGTTGCTTAAGCTCTCACTTAATTCTGTACTTGCGTCTAAACTCTCGCTGATTTCCGTACTTGTCTCTAAGCTCTCACTTAATTCTGTACTTGCATCTAAGCTCTCGCTGATTTCCGTACTTGTCTCTAAGCTCTCACTTAATTCTGTACTTGCATCTAAGCTCTCGCTGATTTCCGTAC
>CAYMTX010000015.1:25199-28076 GCA_964393475.1 uncultured Roseburia sp.
CCGTACTTGTCTCTAAGCTCTCACTTAATTCTGTACTTGCATCTAAGCTCTCACTGATTTCCGTACTTGCTTTTAAACTCTCGCTTAATTCAGCATTATCTTTCAGGCTTTCACTGAGTTCTGTACTGTCTTCTAAGCTTTCACTTAATTTCGTGCTATCTTTCAAGCTTTCACTGAGTTCTGTACTATCTTCTAAGCTTTCACTTAAGCTATAACTTACACTCTCTACAAAGCCATCATCCGTATCCGCACCTATTTTCTCTAGCCATTCAATCCATTTGCTCCAACCATCATACCAACCATACCAGAATAAATAGTAACCCAACATTGCGATTTTTTCCAAACTAGATACCTCTTGAGAAAGAGTTATCTGCTCATTATTTCCCGGCTTATTCTGATTATTGTCGCCTGGTCGTCCCGCCAACATACTAACATTATTCGCACCAACTAACGAACCAATAAACGAATCTTCCTTTATCTCGCTTGTCACTGCATTCGTTGTCTCCGATGCCGATTCTGTCTCAGAAGTCACTTCCGATTCCGTTTCGGACACTGTTTCCGATTCTGTCTCAGAAGCTACTTCCGATTCCGTTTCAGACGCTTCTTCACTCACGGACTCTTCTTCCACTTCCGATGTAGCGACTGACAAAAATTCGCTCGGAGTCTCAGAAGCTTCCAGATATTCCAGTTCTTCTAATTCTTCCAGAATCTCTTCTTCCCGCTCTTCCAGCTCTGCCGCATAAATCAAGTCACCTTCGCCGAATGTTGCTGCACCACCAAATACAACACCGGCACCTGCGATGCCTTTTAAGGCTGCATTCACCTTTGATTTTCCTTTTTTCTTCATGTGATGTCCCCTTTTATCATGTAGACTAACTTTTTACTATACAGTATTTTTAGGAAGCATTACAATATGGTGTTTGTTAAGCATTCCTTAGTATACCATAGCACTTTCACAATACGATTGTCAATATAATCCAATCTATTTTTACAACCTATTTCTTCGTTCCCTTTGTATCTCTATTTCCGATATGCAGACGATTCAAATCATATTTTTTTCCTTTCACCTCAACCTCTTGATTTGCCCCCGGTGCTAACAAATAGATTGCTGTTAAGTTATCACTCTTATCAAGTTTCATGCCTCTCACACCTGTTGCAGCTTTCTTCTGCTCTGAAATCGTTCCCAGCTCGATTCGTAAAAACATATCCTTTGCTGACTGCATTACCAGCGTCTCATTACCTGAAATCGTAGACACAAATAACAACTCATCATCATCTTTTAATTTCGTAGCCGCCGTAGTACGTTTTGCTACATCGAATTCTGCACCGGCTACTACTTTCAGCATAGAAGCTTTCGTACCGAATAATAATTTTGAATTCTTGACTGTTTCAAGATTGTTAATATATATAAAATTCTCCTCGCTGCTGTTATAGTTGCTGACATTATCAATCGGTGTACCTTTATCACGCAATTTACCATATGGAAGGTCTAACACTTTTAGCAAATGTTGTTGCCCTTTATTTGTGAAAATACAAATTTTATCTGTATTCTTACATGTAAGTACATAACGATTCTCGGAATCAACAGTCTCTTTATTACGCTCGTAGATATTAGTATCAATCGTCTTTGCATAGCCAAAACGATCCATTAGGAACACAACATCCATTTCCTCAATCTTCTTCTCTTCAACGACTACTTCTTCAAGATTATCAATAACGGTTCTACGAGGTCTTGCATATTCCTTCTTGTACTGCTGCAATTCTTTGATGATAACCTTCGCCATAGATGCACGGCTACCTAAAATATCCTCATAAAGAGCAATATTCTTCAAAGTTTCTTCATGGTCACGCATTAATGCTTCGATTTCTAAGCCTATTAATTTCTGCAAACGCATTTCCAAAATTGCAGTGGTCTGACGCTCTGTAAAGCGTAACTGTGCTGCATCTTTTTTTGATTGTGCAGATTTGAATTTAATATTCTCTGTGATACCATCCTGTAAACATGCTCTGGCATCCTTAACATTCGTACTTCCACGAAGTATTTCAATAATTAAGTCGATTACATCACATGCCCTAATCAAGCCTTCCTGGATTTCCTGTTTATCACGCTCTTTGCGAAGAAGCGTAGTATATTTTCTGGTAGCCAGTTCATACTGGAAATTCACATGGTGGCGGATGATTGGAACCAAACCCAATGTTTCCGGTCTACCCTCTGCAACCGCAAGCATATTCACACCGAATGTATCTTCCAGCTTTGTCTTTTTATATAACAGATTAATTAATTTTTCTGCATCTGCGCCTTTGCGAAGCTCGATTACGATACGAATACCTTCTTTTGAAGACTGATTGGTAATATCCACGATGTCGCTTGTTTTTTTCGTTTCTACCAAATTATATACGTCATTTAAAAATTTTCCGATATTCGCACCAATCATAGTGTATGGTATTTCTGTAATGACAATTTTTTCTTTGCCCCCTTTTACTTTTTCCACTTCGACTTTACCACGAATCTTAATCTTACCCTGACCCGTAGAATAAATTGCCATCAATTCATCCTTATTGGCTACAATACCACCAGTTGGGAAATCCGGTCCCTGAATATATTTCATCATCTGCTCAGTATTAATATCCGGATTCTTGATATACGCAATAACACCATCAATCACTTCTCCCAAATTATGCGGCGGAGTACTGGTTACCATACCAACAGCAATACCATCAGAACCGTTAATCAAAAGGTTTGGTATCTTGACCGGTAATACTGCCGGTTCCTTTTCCGTCTCATCAAAATTAGGAACAAAGTCCACTACATCTTTATCCAAATCAGCCAAAAAAGCTTCCTGCGTAATTTTCTGAAGTCTTGCTTCCGTATATCGC
>CAYMTX010000016.1:0-27244 GCA_964393475.1 uncultured Roseburia sp.
ATTCAGCACAGCTCAAAACACTTGCCGTTTTGAACGGAAAATTATGATTTGGGAGAAAGTCTGCTTTTTGTGAGGAAAGCAGGTAAAATGACAAAAGAAGTAAAGACTCAGTGGCATCCGGCATTTTGTTCCGCGGTAAAACTGGAATTGATTGAGAACAAAGCAGATTTAGATTATTCAAATGAGTATCATCTGAACAGTAAACTGATTCAAACTACAGACAGAAAGCCTGACACAGAGAGATGAGAAGCAGTATGCAGATTCTGTGCTGCAGGTTGCATTGAGTGAAAATAAAGAATTGTTTCATAGGATGAGAGGGGAGGATGCAGATATGTGTGAAGCACTGAGAGAATTAATGAAGGAAGACCTTGATGCGGCAAGGGCAATCGGAAAGGGGCAGGTTGTCGGAAAGAGACATTATTATTTTAATAACCAAATGGCGATTGATTATAATGAGAATGGAACGGTTGCGTTTATTGAATTTTTGGGTGGCATTGACGGAAAAATTCAGCCTGTAATATATGGTAAATGTGTTTTTGGAACGAAAGCGGATTACTGGAGTACGCTTGGAATCGGGGCGGAAGGTTATTATAGTGCTAGTTTGGTGTAATAAGCAAAGTAAATGATGAGGAAGAGGAACAGATTTATGAGTGAAAATAATGAGACAACTGTTTTTAGTAAAGATGGGCCATCGTCAGTATTTATTCTCGGAAAACACAATGCAAGTCTAACATGGAAGCAGAGATTAGAAAGAGCAGGAAACCGATTCCGAAAGAATCTCGTTATGAAATCTTTGCAGGCAGATGCACATACAATGGAGCAGGTTGCTGACTATATCGTGAATGAATTGGGATATCGTGAAATGGATAAGTCTGATTCAAAATACAGGGAAGAATATGAGCAAATGAGAGCTTCCTTTTTGATGCAATATCAGCCACAGTTGTTAGGAGCATTATCAGAAATACCACAACTGAAAGAGCATGATGAGGAAAGTATTAAGCTTTTTTTACAGCAGTTAGACGAGAGGCAGAAGGCGGCAGAAAATATTTCAACGGAGTTGTTTGATATAGATTTACATATCTATGAGAAAAAAGAAAAAAATCTGGAATCAAGTATCACCATAGAGAAGAAATATGAGTATATCGGAGGAGGAGCCTCCGGTTCAAAAAGAGGGATGAAGAAATATCAAGTACTTTTTAGAAAAATTTACCGCTATTATGGTGTGACACAAAGAGATATTGATGAACATACAAAGAGATATGAGGACGTTGTAAGAACGTTGGCGGTCAGATAATGATTGGCGGAATAATGACAAAAAATGGCAGAAATGAAGTATCAAATGTTTCCAACCAGAGAAATAGCAATCAGAGAAATAGCAATCAGAGAATTAGAAATAGCATGAGAAATGAATTCGGGACCTTGGATTGCACATTCACTTCATGTAGCAAAAAATCAAGGCAGATATTGCCTTGATTTTTTTCTTATGGTATTATGGAGAAAATAACAATACTTTTAAATATAGCATATAACGTGAGGTGTCTCATGAAAATATTAGCCTGTTTCGATGAACAAAACTATGACGATACGACAAAGCTTTTTGAAAGAACCAATGTCCGGGGCATTGTGCTGATAAATGGCAGACTTGCCATGCAGCGTGATAAGGAAGGCATTTACAAACTTCCGGGCGGCGGTATGGAGCAGGGAGAGAACTGTGTAGAAACACTGTCGAGGGAGCTTCGGGAAGAAGTTGGATTGGTTTTGGTAGAAGAGAGTCTGACGGAGCTTGGAGAGATTACAGAAATCCACCGTGATATATTTGATCCGGATACGAAATATGTGTGTCATTCCCTTTTTTATGCGTGCCGCGTGACGGACGAACGCTTGCCGATTATGCCGACAGACAGTGAAATACAAAAGGGGTATCAGGCGGTATGGGCGGCACCGGAAGAGATTTATGATACGAATATGAGACTGGCTACAGAACGCTGGATTGCACGGGACACTGCGTTTATTAAAATGCTGATAGATGGAAAACTCCAAAAAGAAATAGAAATGTAAGTGGTTGTTATGAAGATGCCATATGACTAATAAGGTATTTTTAGACAAAATGAAAGGATAGAAAGAAAAAGATGAGTAAGGTGGCAATTGTTTCAGACAGTAATAGTGGAATTACACAGGCAGAAGCGAAAGAACTTGGAATCACCGTTCTTCCGATGCCATTTTTTATAGATGATAAGACTTTATACGAAGATATTGATTTAGATCAGAATGGTTTTTATCAAATGCTGACCGGAAATGTGAATATTTCTACATCTATGCCGTTAGTCGGAAATTTAACGGATGCATGGGAAGAACTTTTAAAAGAATATGATGAAATTGTGCATATTCCAATGTCTTCCGGTTTAAGTGGCTCCTGCCAGACCGCAATGATGCTTGCAGATGATTATGATAACAGAGTGTTTGTAGTAGACAACCAGAGAATTTCCGTAACACAGAGACAGTCTGTGTTAGATGCGATGGCACTGGCTGAGAAAGGATATTCTGCAAAAGAAATCAAAGAAATCTTAGAACGTGAGAAGATGGAGTCATCCATTTACATTATGGTGGATACATTAGAATATTTGAAAAAAGGCGGTCGTATTACTCCGGCGGTAGCAGCAGTCGGAACATTGTTGAAATTGAAGCCGGTATTGCAGATTCAGGGCGAGAAACTGGATTCTTTTGCAAAAGCGAGAACAGTAAAACAGGCAAAGAGCATGATGATTGATGCAATGAAGAAGGATTTTGCAGAGCGTTTTGGAGATGCCGAAGGGAAAAATATGCACTTAGAGATGGCTTATACATATGATTTGGAAGCCGCAGAAGTTTTTCGGGTAGAAGTGCAGGAAGCATTTCCGGGGATGGAGATTGTAATGAAACCACTTTCCCTTAGTGTGTCATGTCATATCGGACCGGGAGCACTTGCGATTGCATGTTCAAAGAAAATACCGGAGTTGATGTAATCTTTGATGTCAAAAGAAACGGTTTGGGTGTCTTATGCATTAATGGTCTCTCATATTTGGGACGTCATTTTAGAATAAGCGGATTTTATGTTGTTTTAGAGAAAAGTTTAGAAATACTCTTTGTTATCTGACAGAATATTGGTTTATGTCCGCTAATGAGTTGAACAAATTTCGTATTCTGTCTGTATAACGCGAACCTGCCGGTTAATGCCTTGCAGTGTTACTAACAGATTGCGCTGATAAAGTCATGATTAAATCTGTGCGTCAAAACTCAAAAAGACCTGACATTTAGCTATCAATTTATGATGATAACTATTTTGTCAGGTCTTTTTTCAGACAGATTGACGCGCAGATTACGTTTTATCAGCGCATATCTGTAAGGAACACTAAACAAGCCATAAAAAGCAGTTCGTGTTTATACAGACAGAATACGAAATTTGTTTCAACCTTTAGCGAACATAAATAATCACATTTCTGTCAGATAAAAAAGTAGTATTTCAAGCTTTTTGATATCATAACATAAAATCCGCTTATTTCTAAAATGACATCAAAATATGGCTGTCTATACATAAGACACCCAAACCGTTTCTTTGGGCATCAAGAATCATTTAAGACCGGAATGCAGCTCAGTTCTCCAGCAGGCAGCGTAGCAGTCGGCTGTTATCTTCGGGATTCATAAAGCAGAACCGGATATATTTGTTGTCAAGGAATGGGAAAGTAGAACAGTCACGAATCATCATGCCCTGACGGATTGCTTTGTCAAATAAATATTCCGAGGTTAAACTTTCGTTTGTAATCTTAGCCAGCATAAAGTTGCCGCTTGGTTTATATACCTTGTAGTCAGATGAAGCAGACAATGCCTGATAGCAGCGGCTGCGTTCAGTGGAAATTAACTGTCGGGTGGCTTTTATGTATGCAGTATCCCGGAACATCGTTTCACCGGCAACGACAGCGAGAGAATTGATGGTCCATGGATTCTTTCGCGTGTTAATTGCTTTGATTAAATCACGGTTTCCGGTAATGGCATATCCAAGACGAAGACCCGGAGCAGCGAAGAATTTGGAGGTTCCACGCAGTATAATAAGATTATTATAATAGTTAGTGAGTGGAACGGAATCAATTTCTTCCATGTTATCTGCAAATTCTACATAAGTTTCATCTACCATTACATAAATGTCGTACTGCTTGCAGGCATCCAGAATATGACGCATGTCCTTAGTAGTAATGCAGGAAGAGGTAGGATTATTTGGATTACAAATAACCAGTAAATCAATATTTTCATTCAGCTGTGCTATGAAATCTTCGACATCCAGTGTAAAATCATCTTTTTCTTTTAACGGATAATAAAGTGTGGTGCCACCGCCTAATGCAATTTCACGTTCATATTCGGAATAAGTAGGACCGATGACAAGTGCCTTTTTGGGATGCTCCATCTGAATAAACAGAGAAATTAATTCGGTTGAACCATTTCCGACGATAATATTCTCGTAATCAGTCCGGCAATATTCCGCAATACATTTGCGTAATGAGGTATATTCTCTGTCAGGATAGGTGGTGATAGCATCGATTTTTTCAGCAAGGGTGCTGCGAAGCAGCGGTGAAACTCCAAGTGGATTCACATTTGCAGAAAAACTGACGATGTCCTCTTTTTTGATGCCGTAGATAGATTCTATTTTTTCTAAATCACTTCCGTGAAAATGATCTTTGTGTTTTATCATTGATAAGTCCTCCAAATTGGTTTATAATTTATTATAACTATTGTTTAAAAAAATGCAATGGAAATCCGGTAAGAAAAGGGTAAATGGTGCCGAATTGCGTAAGAAAATAAAGCAACTTGCATATGGTACATTTAATTACAATGAGTCGAATATTTCTTTATCTACGGATCGTATTGAGTTAGATGTAATTGAGGGAAAGAACATATCGGGAGAATTTACGATATACAGTGCAGGCGGTAAAAAACTGCGTGGTATCGTGTATTCCACGCAACCGAGAATGGAGTGTCTGACACCTCAGTTTGACGGAGAGGAGATTCGGATTCGTTATCAATTTCATAGTGAGGGACTTGTAGAGGGGGATGTCAGAAAGGGCGAGTTCGTCATTGTTTGTGACAGAGGCGAATATAACCTTTCTTTTGTTGTGTCTGTTTCTAAGGCATATGCCAGAACTTCTGTTGGTGAAATTAAGACACTTAGCGATTTTACGCGTCTCGCAAGAGAGAATATGGAAGAGGCGTATCAGGTCTTTTATTCTATTAGTTTTCCGTATATTTTAAAGGATGCGGATGAAAAAGAACGCTTGCTGTATGAGGCAATTCGTAAAGAGGTGCCATCTATGCAGGCAATAGAAGCGTATCTGGTAGGCATTAATAGAAAACCGACAATAAACCTCAGTTTGGAAGAAACACAATATAGTTTTACCGATGTGACTACTTCGAAAAAAGGTCAACTTTGTTTGAAAAAGGACAATTGGGGTTATGTAGCTTGCGAGGTGAAATGTGATGCACCTTTTATTCAACTATCAAAGAATAGTATTTCTTCCGAAGATTTTTTGGGAAGCATTTGTTTTTATGATTACTATGTTGATGCAGAAAAGCTTCATGCGGGAAAGAATTTTGGGCGAATCATTTTTGAATTCCCGGAGCAAAGTCTGAGTTGTGAAGTAAGTGCTACATGCGAAGAGGAAGGAAAAATTATAGGCACAGCAAAGCGCCATCAATATTTAAAATATAAATCAGAATTAACACAGTGTTATATCGACTATCGTACCAAAAAGATTGTAACCGGTGTATGGACGCGGAATTCGGTAGAAATATTAGAACATTTATTAGACGAAGAGCCGGAGAATGATTTATACCGCCTGATGAAAGCACAGGCATATATGGTGAACAGACAACGTCAGGAAGCTAGTTGGATTTTAGAGGACTATAAGCGAAATTGTTTGAACCGAAATACTCCGGAATGGGGGTATTATCTCTATTTATGCACGTTGATGGAGCGAGAGGAGTCCTATGTAAATCGTTTGGCAGGACAGATGGAAGAGTTGTTCTGTGTACATCCGGAAAGTTCCTTGTTATTCTGGGTGCTTTTGTTTGTACGGGAAGAATATTATAAAAATAGTGCCCGCAGATTAAAAGCCATTGAAAGCTGGGTCGAGAAAGGGAATGATTCACCATTTTTCTATCTGGAAGCATTTTATCTGTACTGGCAGAATCCATATTTATTGACCCAATTGGACTCGTTCGAGATTAAAGTATTGAATTGGGCGAGAAAACACCAGACACTTTCTAAGGAAATTGCGATGCAGGTAATTGCATTGATTCCAACTGCCCGTTCTTATGATGAAAAAGTATATCGCATTTTAGAGGCATGCTATGAGGTGGCAGATAAGGAAGAGACAGTAGCAGCTATTTGCAGTTATTTAATAAAAGGTCAGAAGTTTACAAAAGAATATCATAAATGGTATGCGTTGGGAATTGAATACGAAGTGCGCATTACGAATTTATACGAGGCCTATCTGCTGTCTGTGGATCAGAATAGTATAGAACAGGTTCCAAAAGTGATTTTTATGTATTTCCAGTATCATAACACTTTGTCATATAAACAACTGGCATTATTATACGCATACATTATTAGGAATAAAGATAAATATAAAAAAGTATATCAGAATTACAGACGCACCATGGAGCAGTTTGCAATGTCTCAGATAGAAGCAGGGCACATGGATGAGAATCTGGCAGTTGTATATAAAGAAATGCTCCCATTGGGAATCTTAAACGGAGAATTGGCAGAAAAACTGGCAAAAATGTTGTTTGTACATAAACTTCAGGTGACGGTAGAGAAAAAGTTTGTTAAAGCGATTATTGTGCAGAAACAGTGTAAACGTCGTCAGGTTGTATCTGTTGTGGATGGTGTGGCATATTTCAAAGCTTTTTCGGACGATTACTGTGTTTTATTACAGGATGTAAAGGGACAGATTTTTGCAGAGCAACGTTTTTATGAAGAAGAGGCATTGCTGGAAGTAGACATATATATGGATATGGTGATGAAGCTGGCTCCGATGGCGATTCCATACTTAATATATTCTTTTGATAAAAAGCAAAAGATGAATCAGTTTTTTGTATCAGATGAAGAGACGTTCGATGTATTAATGGATTCACAGGATGTGAGTGAAGAATGGAAAGCATGCATGCAACCGGCATTTGTTCGTCATTTTATGGCGAAGGATTTTGGTAGTCTGACAGAGCAATGTTTAAAAAGTGCAAATTATAATCTGATGTCGGTGGAAGACCGACGTTTTATGATAGAACAGTTAATCGAGAATCATGTGTTTGAGCAGGCATATGAGATGTTACATTTGTACGGATATGATACCATTGGAAGTGCTTATCGCGTAACTATCTGTAGCTATAAGATTATGGAGACCTATTATGAAGAGGATGAGTTTCTGCTGGGGTTTGCCAGCGATACGTTCAGTTCGGGCAAATATAACGATGTGATTTTAAGTTATCTGTGCCGTTATTATAATGGACCGACAAAATATATGGCAAATATTTGGAAGAATGCAAAGGAGTTTGATATTGATACCTTTGATATGGAGGAACGTATCATTACACAGATGCTTTATTCTACAGATTATGTAGAGTCAATTGATGCTATCTATGCGGAGTATTGTAAAAAAGGTGGCAAGGACTTAATCTACATGGCATATTTATCGTATTTTTCACATTTATACCTGGTGAAAGATGCGGTTGTGTCAGAGCAGGTATTTTTACAGATTGAACATCGTATTTTATTGCATCAGGAAGTGATGGATGTGCATAATTATGCGTTGCTTAAGTATTATGCGGAACTGGGCACACTTACAGATGGGCAGTATAAAATTGCGGATACGTTAATGTCGGAGTGCACTTGTAACAATATATATTTTGCATTTTATAAAAAATTGGATGAACGTCTGCTGACGAAATATTATTTGGACGACAAATACTTTGTGGAATATCATACAACACCGGGGACTCGTGTCAGCATAAGTTATTACAATAACGAGGAAAAATTATACGAAGAAGAATTGACGGAAGTATACGATGGAATCTTTGTAAAGATGTTTGTACTGTTTTTTGGGGATAAGTTGTCTTATTACATTACTGAGGGCAATGAGCTGAAAGGTCGAAGTGTAACATCAAGCGGTCAGGTGGAGAATCATGATATGAATGCAAGTGAAACACATGGACGCTATGCAATGTTAAATGATATGTTTTTGCATGTAACATTGCAAGAGGCGGATGAAGTGAAATGTGCAATGAAAGAATATAGCAGTAAACAGATTGCTACAGAAAAGATTTTTGGATTATTATAGAAGAAAGGGACGGCAATCATGGCGGAACAAGGTTTTTATATTGGAATTGATATAGATGATACCTACGCGGTGACCAGCTTTTTTAATGTGGGCATGAAAGAACCGGCGACGGTTAGTATGGTTGCCGGAAGCGAGGTGTTCCAGATACCGGTTCAGATTACGAAGAAGAAAGGAATCGGGCAGTGGTTTATTGGTGCAGAGGCGGAACGTGTAGCACAAGAACAACAAGTGACAGTGGTGGATTCATTGTTTAGCAGAGCGATGAATCAGGAAGAATTGTTGATTGACGGTGAACGTTATCCAGCAGAAGAATTGCTGGTGCTTTTTTTAAAAAAATTGTTTGGTTATGCCGGTAGCTTACAGAGAACAAAAGGACCGGATGGCGTGGCGATTTCTGTAGAAAAATTAAACGAAGAAATTTCAAAAATTTTGTTGAGAGTGGGAAATAAGCTTGGATTCAGCAAGGAACAGTTCGTTATAATGGACCGCAAAGCGGCATTGTACTATTTCGCACTGAATCAACACGAGGACTTGTGGCTACATGAAGTGTGCCTGTATGATTATAGGAATGGGCAGATAAAATGTTTGCGTTTAGAGCGGAATTTGAGCACAGAACCGCAGATGGTAACTATTGAAGAGGATGTGGCAGAAATAGACGGAGAGTGTCAAGATGAGGCTTTTTGTCAACTTTTACAGTCACATATGAGAGGACATATTGTATCGTCGGTATATTTGGTGGGAGATGCTTTTGATGGGAACTGGATGAATTTGTCACTGGCATTTATGTGTCGTGGCCGACGTGCTTTTATGGGGAAAAATTTGTATGCTAAAGGCGCATGTTATGCGGCAATGGTTGTAAATGGCGCATTAGCGTGGAGGTTTGCATATCTTGGCGATAATGAAATGAAAGTAAATGTAAGCCTTAAGGTGAAAAATCGCAGCAAAGAAGAATTTTGTACATTGTTAAGTGCCGGTGAGAACTGGTATGAAGCAGAAGGCAGTTGTGAAGTGATTATGGATGATACAAAGGAAGTGGCAATCTGGCTTCAGGCACCTAATAGCCGTCAGGCAAAAGTGGAAACATTGAATCTGAGTGATTTGCCGGAGCGTGAGAACCGGACTACAAGACTGAGAGTATCTGCAAAGCCTTTATCAGATGCAAAGATACAGATTATGATAAAGGATTTAGGGTTCGGAGAGATTGTAAAAAGTTCTGACATGAGTTGGGAATATACTGTAATATTATAGGAGTATAGAGAGAAGAGAATGGGAACGTTATTATTATGTAATCGGCCAATTGCTGCAATGCCTTATTATGTTGAGGCACTTTCCTTAAATATCTATTCTCTTGAGGAACTTTGTTATGTAATAGAACATCATCCTTTTTTATTGGATGAGGGATTTTTCGACGATGAGCTGATTCACTGGATAGAGACGGAAGTCGGGGAAGAAGATTTAGCAGAGGGGTTGCGGCAGTCTCTGCGCAAAGAACAAAGCATAACAAAGCTTGTAGAGTTGATATTGAATGCAACCGGTTATTTGGGATATGAAGCAGGGATGAAAATTCTTGGTCAGCTTCGGGAAATGCAGCATAAACCAGTGTTTGAACGCAGAAAAATGCGTGCAGACCGATATGTAGAGAATAAAAAGTACATAAATGCATTGTTGGAATATCGTAGAATTTTGCAAATGGAAGAGGAATGCAAGAAGAATCCGGTTGTATGTGGGAATATCTGGCATAATCAGGGAACGGTATTTGCGCGTCTGTTTTTGTTTCGGGAAGCAAAGGAGTGTTTTGAAAAAGCATATCAGTACAATATGAACCAGGAATCTGTTTATGGGGCGATGGCGGCTTGTCATTATCTTGGTGAACATGAGGAGCTGATGAAGCTTGCCGGAAAATATGGCGTTGATGAACAGGAAGTAGCACAGCTTGTTGAACGTTGGGAAAGTATCAGTCAAAGTGATGTGATTCTGAATATTGAGGAAGAAATAGATACTATATTTACAGAAGAAAATGTTTCAGAAGGAATTGATTTAGAAGAAAATTCAGCATTGATGCAGATGCTTCAAAATTGGAAAGCGGAGTATCAAAAGAGCTGCAGATAAGAAAGGTACTGTTAGACAATGGGTTTTTTTAAGAGTTGGTTAAACAGAATAAAAGAGAAAAAATTAGAGTCAAGGTTTGAAGAGATAAGCGATGGAATTTTGCTGGAAGAAGACAAGAGAAACAGTCGGAAGGTAGAACATTTTGCCATCGAACGTTTGGAGCAGATTATCGAAGTGACCAGAGAGATTGAGGAAGAAAAGTCTGAGTATCGTGTGGTAACAGCTTACCTAAACGATATTCATACGATTGGAAATCTGCCGGAAAAAGAACGGGAAGCAATTACAGATGTCGCGCAGAATATTGTGAATCTGGATAGAGCAAGGCAGGAATTTTTGCATGCTGAGAAAAAAATTAGTGATGTGCAGTATACTGCTATTCAACAGGAAGAGACGATGGTTCCAAATACCATCAAGAGATTGAAAGCGAACGAAGCTTATCAGGAAACTTTGGAAAAGGACATGAAATACCTTGTAAGAGAACGGGATGAGTGGCTGTTTTACAAAGAAGAATTGGTGCTTGAGGAAAAGCGACTTCAGAATAGAATGCGTCTTGTGACCGGATTAGGTATTTCTACAGCTGTTTTGATGTTTATTTATCAAATGATTACAGAAGTGAATATGGAACTTGCATGGACAATTTTTGCCTTTGTGATGGTTGCAGGAATCTGTACAATTGCAGTGAAACTTATGAATGCTCAAAATGATTATAAGCGTGCAACCAGAAATGCAGACCGTAGCATTCAATTGTTGAATACGGTAAAATTAAAATATGTCAATGTAACCAATGCAATTGATTATTGCAGAGAAAAATTTCATGTAACAAGTGCAGGTGAGTTTAATAGAATTTGGGAAGCTTATTTGGAGGCTGTGAAACAGCGGGAAAAATTTGAGGTTAATAATGATGATTTGCGCTATTATAACAGTCGTTTAGTACGTATGCTTTCAGAATACAAGTTGTATGATGCTAAGGTTTGGATTCCGCAGGCATTGGCACTTGTGAATCATAATGAAATGGTAGAAGTCACACATAATTTAAATGAACGTAGGCAGAAAATTCGTGCGAGAATTGAAAAAAGTACAGAAGTTGTTAAAGGTCATATGAAAGACGTAGAACTTATGCTGCCGGAGTTATCACCGGAAGTAGCAGCTCACGTCCGTGAGACTATGGAAAACGTAGAAAAAATAGGAGTAGTGCATTAGGCATTGCTTCTTTTTTTATAGAAATCGTTTTTGTTCACATAAAAAACAAACTTTTTTCACAATCTTAACACAAGCGCATTTTACAATATGGTATATGCATAAGATGTGATTTCAATGCGGAAGAAGCATTGTAAATGGAAAGGATAGGTATGGAATTGAGAAAAATTGTAAAAAAAGGAATGATTCTGGCATGTGTATCTGCCATGATAGTCTCAGGTTGCGGACAGCAGGGAGAAGCTGAGGGCAATAGTACTGTTAATACAGAAAGTACAGAGGTAAGCAGCACATATTCAGAGGCGGTAAAAGGAAGCAAAGTATATGTGGATGCGACAACAATAGAACTTTCAGATGAAGGAATTACAGTAGACGGAGAGACAGCTTCTACAAATGAGGAGAGTGCGGTTTATACAGCAAATGATATTGTGTTTTATTTAGAAGGACAGGATTTCACCTACGGAGAGGGTGAGGAAGCAGATGAACATAGTCAGGAAGAAGCAGATGCACATACGGTTGTGCATATTACAAAGCCGGGAACTTATGTGGTAAGCGGTAAACTTTCCGCAGGACAGATTGCGGTTGATTTGGGTGAAGATGCCAAAAAGGACCCGGAGGCAGTAGTAACATTAATCTTAAATGGTGTGGATATTAAGTGTAGCGTTGCACCTGCAGTTATTTTTTATAAAGTATATGAATGTGGTTCGGATGATACAGAGACAGCATCCGCTATGGTAGATACGTCTGCGGCAGGAGCAAATGTTGTGATTGCAGATGATTCCCGAAATTATGTTACGGGTTCCTATGTTGCGCGTATTTATAAGCCGGAAAGCGTAGAATTAAGCGAAGATGGAACAGAAGTTGCTTCGTCAAAGAAACTTCATAAATATGACGGTGCATTTTATTCCAAAATGAGCATGAATATCAATGGCGATGAAAAAGGCAATGGTTGTTTGGATATTAAAGCAGAGAACGAAGGTCTCGATTCGGAACTTCATCTGACAATTAATGGCGGTCATATTACGATAGTATCGGGAAATGATGGAATTAATACGAATGAAGACGGTGTTTCTGTTACGACAGTTAATGGCGGAAGTCTTACAATTACCGTGTCCGGTGAGACAGGAGAAGGAGATGGTATTGATTCAAATGGTTGGATTGTAATTAATGGTGGCGATGTAGTAGCACAAGCATGCAGCAGGAGTGGTGATTCCGGTATTGATTCTGATATGGGGATTTATATTAATGGCGGTACTGTTTTTGCAAGCGGAAATATGTATGACCGTATTGATGGCGGAGAACAAAACTATATTGTATTTCAGTTTGCATCCAGTCAGAAAGGTGGAGATGAGTATGCGTTAAAGAATGAAGATGGGAAAACGATATGCACTTACACACCGGAAAATGATTTTATCTATATGGTATGTTCGTTTGGAGAATTGTCAGAGGGAACGTATACCTTGTGGAAAGGTGATGACCAGCTTGCAGGAAGTGCCGGAAGCTCGGCAGGCGGCTTTGGCGGCATGATGGGCGGCTTCGGTGGAGGAGAAATGCCGGAAAGAATGGAGCGTCCGGAGAATGGAGAAATGCCGGAAGGAATGGAACGACCGGAGAATGGTGAAATGCCGGAAGGAATGGAACGACCGGAGAATGGAGAAATACCGGAAGGAATGAAATGGCCGGAGGATGGAGAAATGCCGGAAGGAATGAAACGACCGGAGGATGGTGAAATGCCGGAAGATGTGCAGCGTCCGGGCGGTGGCCGTGGAGAAATGGGGGCTCTGGAGGATGTGGAATTGTCTACGGAGTTTGAAATAAAAGCAGGTGGTAATTTCTTTACAAATATAAGTGTGTCGAAATAAAAGGACATACTAATCGAAAGTAAAAAACGACATCCGAATGTCTTAATAAGAGAATCGGATGTCGTTTTTGTGTTTTCATGGTATTTATTTATCAAATGCCGGGTTAAATGCATAGAAGTTACAGCTGTCAAGTTCATCCTGTGCAATACGGAGTGCTTCTCCAAAACGCTGGAAATGTGTGATTTCACGCTGGCGCAGGAACTTAATCGGGTCGCAGATTTCCTGATCTTTTACAAGGCGGAGAATATTATCGTAAGTGGTACGCGCTTTCTGTTCTGCTGCCATATCTTCAAAGAGGTCAGTAATGACATCGCCTTTTGATTGAAATTCGCAGGCATTAAACGGAACACCGCCTGCAGCCTGTGGCCAGATACCGGCCGTGTGGTCGACATAGTACGGAGCGAAACCGGCAGCTTCGAGTTCTTCGGCAGAAAGACCTTTTGTTAATTGACGGACGATGGAAGCTACCATTTCAAGGTGTGCCAATTCTTCGGTACCAATATCGGTTAACACACCTGCAATTTTTCGGTTTGGCATGGAATACCGCTGCGAAAGATATCGCATCGAAGCACCCATTTCACCATCAGGTCCTCCGTACTGAGACATGATAATTTGTGCAATTTTAGCGTTTGGTCTGGTAATATTTACCGGATACTGAAGTCTTTTCTCATAGTTCCACATTAACAGTTACCTCCTTCCCAAGGCCAAGGTTCTTTTACCCAGTCCCAGTAGCAGTTCGGGTTAGAAGAATCAATGGTAAGCGGTGCAAATTTTTCTTCGTAAAGTTTTACGGCTTTATTGCGCAGATCGGAAAAATACTTAAAATTCTGTAAGGCTTCTTCGTCTGAAGGATGTGTATCCAGAAATAGTACGGTATCTACGACCTGAAAACTTACAATGTTAATAAAATTCATTAATTGTGCGCGGTTCATCTGACTGAGCTGGTCGCACTGATACATCTGTGTCATCATCTACGAACAGACCTCCTTCCGGTAAATTGTTTATCCAATTCTATAAAAATTGTTCCGGCATGAAAACCGCGTTCCGGGTCATAGAGATTGCGGAATTCCTGCCACGGCACATAACCCATGCCGATTGGATAATCGTCACATGTGCAGTTGTTGTCACGGTTTGACAGGTAGCGTTCCATGTCACCGGACAGATTGCCTGTCATGTTGCGTGACATATCGAAACGTGTCATATTACAGTTTGGCATATTACAATTTCTCATTTCTTTGCCCTTTCTAAGTGTCTTAGTATAAAATATGTTCTAAAAAGAAAAATGGTGCATAAACAGCGTAAATAGAACATGTAAAAAAACTTGTCAGAAGTGTAAAATTGTTATATAATATCGTGTGCTTACAGAAGACTGCAAAGGCAGCACAATTTATGATTTATCATATCGTCAGACACAGGGATGTCCGATGGCAGAACATGATTTAGCAGAATGTGAGGAGAATTATGGAAAAAGTTAGAACACGATTTGCACCAAGTCCGACCGGAAGAATGCACGTAGGCAATCTGCGTTCGGCATTATATGAATTTTTAATTGCAAAACATGCGGGCGGCGAATTTATGCTCCGCATCGAGGATACAGATCAGGAACGTTTTGTAGAAGGCGCGGTTGATATTATTTACCGTACCATGGAGAAGACAGGACTGGTACATGATGAAGGACCGGATAAAGATGGCGGTGTCGGCCCATATGTTCAGAGTGAACGTATGAAGACCGGTATTTACATGAAATATGCAAAAGAATTAGTAGAAAAGGGTGAAGCATATTACTGCTTCTGTGATAAGGAGCGTCTGGCATCGTTGAAGTCAGAAGTAGTGGAAGGCAAGGAAATCACCGTATATGATAAGCACTGCCTGCATTTATCCAAAGAAGAAGTAGAAGCAAATCTTGCAGCAGGCAAGCCGTTTGTCATCCGTCAGAACATTCCGAACGAAGGTACGACAACCTTCCATGATGAACTTTACGGAGATATTACAGTAGAGAATGCAGAGTTAGATGATATGATTCTGATTAAATCAGACGGCTATCCGACTTATAACTTTGCAAACGTTGTAGACGATCATACAATGAATATCACACACGTAGTCCGTGGTAATGAATATTTGTCATCTTCACCGAAGTATCAGCGTTTATATGATGCATTCGGCTGGAAATCACCGGTATACATTCATTTACCGCTGATTACTGATGAGAACCATAAGAAGTTATCTAAGAGAAGCGGACATTCTTCTTTTGAAGATTTAATCGAACAGGGATTTTTGACAGAAGCGATTGTAAACTATATTGCATTACTTGGCTGGAGTCCGGAGGATAACAGAGAAATCTTTACACTGGACGAGTTGATCAGAGATTTTGATTATCACAGAATCAGCAAATCACCTGCAGTATTCGATTATGTAAAGTTAAAATGGATGAACGGCGAATACATCAAAGCAATGGATTTTGATAAATTCTATGAAATGGCATTACCATATATCAAAGAAGTTATCACAAAGGATATGGATTTCAAGAAGATTGCTGAGATGGTGAAGACACGTATTGAAGTATTTCCGGATATTAAGGAGCACATCGACTTCTTAGAAGCATTGCCGGAATATGATGTGGCAATGTATACACATAAGAAAATGAAGACAAATGCAGAGACTTCTCTGGAAGTTTTGACAGACATTCTTCCAAGATTAGAAGCACAGGAAGATTACAGCAATGATGCACTTTATGCAATGCTTTGTGATTATGTAGCTCAAAAGGGTGTGAAGAATGGTTATGTTATGTGGCCAATCCGTACCGCTGTATCCGGCAAACAGATGACACCGGGCGGTGCAACGGAGTTGATGGAACTTTTGGGAAAAGAAGAATCCATTGCAAGAATTAAAGCAGGAATTGCACTGTTAAGTAAATAAGAAGCGTATGAAAAGAGAAGCATAGGGGTTACATTTTATGCTTCTTTTTTTGAACTCAACATTTTTATGAATCGGAACCGGTTAGAGGAAAGGAACAGAATGGGAAGAAATTATAATACATCTCAAAAAGAAGCAATTGCACACGGAAGTGGTCCATGTCTGGTACTTGCCGGACCGGGAAGTGGGAAAACTGCGGTCATTACAGAGCGAGTAAAGCATCTGATTACAGAACTGCATGTGAAACCGACAAATATTCTGGTTATTACGTTTACAAAGGCTGCCGCATCAGAGATGAAAGAGCGTTTTTATAAGCTGATGAGCGAAGCAACCGGAGAGGTGTCAGGTTTCGGTCAGTATCCGGTGACATTCGGAACATTTCACGCAGTTTTTTTTCAAATTTTAAAACATGCATACAATTACAATGCGAATAATATTATTCGGGAAGAACAGAAATATAATTGCATGAAAGAGCTGGTCATCAAGCAACGCCTGGAATATGAAGATGAGACAGAATTTGTAACCTCTGTGCTGGGTGAAATCAGTATGGTGAAAAATACCGGTGTGGATTTGGTGCATTTTTATTCGACAACCTGCGCGGCGGAGGTATTTCGCAGACTATACAGTCAGTATCATGAATATCTGTATCAGCATAAGCTGATTGATTTTGATGATATGCTTGTCTATACTTACGAGCTTTTCAGAGAGCGGGCGGATATTTTAAGCGCATGGCAGCGGAAATATCAATATATTTTGATTGATGAATTTCAGGATATTAATAAAATCCAGTATGATATTGTAAAAATGCTTGCTGCACCGGAGCATAATCTGTTTGTCGTAGGAGATGATGACCAGTCCATTTATCGTTTCCGTGGAGCTAAACCGGAAATTATGCTGAGGTTTTTTGATGATTTTCCGGACGGAAAAAGATGTCTGTTAGATACGAATTACCGTTCGCAGGCAAATATTGTGACGGCTTCTTTGAATCTGATAGAAAAGAATAAGGAGCGTTATGAGAAGAAGTTTCAATCAAGTATTCCTGCCACAGGCGAAGTAGAATATGCGCTTTTTAAGAACCAGAGAGAGCAGAATATGCGGATTGTAAGGGATATATATGAGAGAATCGAACGGGGTGGCGGCTATGAAGAATTTGCAGTACTTTTCCGCACGAATACACAGCCCCGTGTGCTGATGGAGCAGTTCATGGAGTATAATATTCCGTTTTATGCAAAAGACAGTATTCCGAATATTTATGAGCATTGGATTGCCAGAGATTTGTTCGCATATATCCGTATTGCACAGGGGAGCAGGCAAAGAAGTGATTTCTTACAGATAATGAACCGCCCTAAGCGTTATATCAGTAGAGAGTCATTAGATGATGAGCAGGTAGCATTTGACGTGTGGGAATGGTTTTATGAAGAACAACCATGGGTGGCAAAGCGCATTCAACAGTTAGAGCATGATATAAAAATGCTGGAAAGAATGAATCCGTATGCTGCAATTAATTATATCCGGCGTGGAATCGGATATGATGAATTTTTAAAGGAATACGCAGATTACAGAAGGATTCGGGAAGATGATTTGTTTGATGTACTCGAAGAACTACATGCCAGTGCAAAAGAGTATAATAATTTTGAGGCATGGTTTTTGCATATTGAAGAATATGCCGAAGAATTAGAGAAAATCCGTATGCAAAAGCAGGAGACAAAGCAGGGAGTGACACTTGCAACCCTGCATAGTGCGAAAGGGCTGGAGTATGACCATGTTTACATTGTAGATGTGAATGAAGGGATCATGCCTTATAAAAAAGCTGTGCTTGAACAGGAAATTGAAGAAGAACGTCGCCTTTTCTATGTCGGAATGACGCGTGCAAAGCAGGATTTGCATTTATTTTCTACCAGACAGATAAATCATAAAGACGCGGAAGTTTCGAGGTTCATAGGGGAATCTAAGAATATAAGTAGGATATAAAAAGCAGTATTCTGTGTCAAAAATCCAAAATCAAAAATCCCGGACACATAGTTTATCAAACTAAAATGATATCTAAATGTCCGGGATTTATGAATTCTAACACGCAGACTTAATCATGACTTGTCTATTTGTATAGTGCGTGTGTTTCGTGTTTACATATCATCAAATTCAGCTTCGTCCAATAATTCATCGAAACGGTCAGCAACGGCTTCGTATTCGTCATCGTCTTCGATGTTTGTTAAAGAAGGATTGCCGTCTTCATCTTCGTGATAGCGGTAAATGAATACTTCTTCGCCTTCTTCGTCATCATTTTCAGATAATGGGAGTAATGCGATATAATCCTGACCGCTTACTTCAAAGATAGTAAGAATTTCGCATTCAACCTGTGAACCATCATCTAAATCTAAGGTTACAAACATTTCATCATCTTCTAAATTCTGGTTTTTGATATTTTCTGCCATAAAATCTCCATTTCTGCACAGATTAATAATATTTGAATGGGACTGTGCTACCCAAATATATTTCTAATCACAGTATCGGAAATAAATATAGAATTGTCAAGAGAAAAATTAAATGATGTACAAACGGAAAAAGAATTGGTAAAATATATGATAGATGAATTTGCTCTTTAAAATTAATTATAACGGAGGCAACATGGGAGTTACGATTAAAGAAGGAAATTATAATAAGTTTGGTGTGTGTGAGGCAGAAGGCGGCTATATTTTTACATTCGCAGGTGAGAAGGAGCAGGAATGCCATATCCGCATTTATAATAAGACAAATCAACTGGTAGAGCGTATTTTAGTGCCGAAATCTTATTGTATGGGAGCGGTGCGCTCTGTATTCGTTGGCGGATTGAAGGAGAAAGAATTACGCTATAATTATGAAATTGACGGTGAGATTATCAACGATAGTTATGCTGATAAAATCATAGGCAGGGAAGTATGGAACGATGCGAAACGTGAAGAACGGCAGTATGCGGTTTATTGCGGAAAAATGAATCAGCAATTTGACTGGGAAGAAGATGATTTCCCGGAAGTGCCAAAGAGTAAAATGGTGATGTACAAGCTTCATACAAGGGGCTTTTCCATGGATGGTGGTGCAAAGGGCAAAAAACGTGGTACATTCGCAGCCATTGCTGAGAAAATAGATTACTTAAAGGGCTTAGGAGTGACTACATTAGAACTGATGCCTGTTTATGAATTCGAAGAAATTGTATTAGAGCAGAAACCGGAAATTCCGGATTATATTAAATGGCAGGTAAATTCCGGTGATGTGATTTTGCCGGAGGAAAGTGGTATCAAAGCGGTTGGATTGAACTATTGGGGTTATGGTCTTGGTGACTATTTTGCGGTGAAAGCATCTTATTCCAGCATAGATAATGCATCAAATGAGTTGAAGGAACTAATGAAACAATTACATAAGAATGGTTTGGAATGTATACTTGAAATGTTTTTCCCAAGTGGCATGAATCAGAACGAGATTCTAAATATTTTACGCTTTTGGGTAAGAGAATATCATGTAGACGGTTTTCACTTGCTCGGAGATAGTGTTCCGATAAAAGCTGTATGTCAGGATATGTTTTTGAGCAGAACGAAGTTATTCTGTAACAGTTTTGACGAGGAAATGTATCATATAGAGAAGGCGTATCCGAATCTTTATGTGTATAATGATGATTATTTATATCCGGCGCGAAAATTATTGAATCATATCGGAGGTTCATTGGAGGAGTTTGCAAATCAGCAGAGAAAGCAGAGCAGACAGATTGGGTTTGTGAATTATATTGCAAGTAATAATGGTTTTACGCTGATGGATACTTTTTGTTATCAGGATAAGCATAATTTGGATAACGGAGAGAATAATGCAGATGGAAATAATTGGAATTTCAGCAATAATTATGGCGTGGAAGGCAAATCAAGCAAGCGTTATGTGGCAGAAATCCGTAGAAGACAGATGTTAAATGCTTTTGCAATGCAGTTTACAGCACAGGGAGTACCGCTTATTTGGGCAGGAGATGAGATGTGCAATTCTCAAAACGGTAATAATAACGCATATTGTCAGGATAATAAAATAGGGTGGCTGAACTGGAAAAAAGATGAAAAAAACGTATGGCTTACAGATTTTGTAAGCAAACTGATAGCGTTCCGTAAGGAACATCCAATTCTTTCGTCAGAGACCCCGATGCATATGAATGATTACGGGCATAAAGGGTATCCGGATTTATCTTATCATGGGGAAAGTGCATGGTTATCGGGCTTCTATCAGGAGAATACCGCACTTGGTGTTATGTATTGCGGAGATTATGCAAAGAAGGAAAATGGAGAGAATGACGACTTTATTTATGTTGGATATAATTTCCATTCCGGCTTAAAACATTTAGCATTGCCGAAGCTTCCGAATAAGAAAAAATGGTATATGGTAATGAATACACTGGATACAAATGCAGCATTTGCAGATAAGGAAATATGTTTAGAAAATCAGCAGTTATTTGAAATAAAAGCTCAGACTACAGTTATTTTAATCGGTAAATAGGAAGAGGCAGGTAGCAGGAATATGAAAGCATGGAAACATTTTTGCACAATCAACAGACATAAAATGCTGGTCATGAAGGGCTGCTTTGCACTTGGATTAATCAGGCAAGGTCTGCTTCATGATTTGAGTAAATATTCACCGGTAGAGTTTATTCCGGGGTGCAAATATTATAAAGGAGATATGAGCCCGAACGATGGAGAACGCAGAGACAAGGGATATTCCTCTGCATGGCTGCATCATAAGGGGAGAAATAAGCATCATTTAGAATATTGGCTGGATTACGGAGTGCCGGATGCGGATGGACCGAATAAAGGAAAGAAAAAAGGTATCTGTGGTATGAAAATGCCGGTGAAATACGTGGTGGAGATGTATGTTGACCGTGTAGCGGCATGTAAGAATTATCAGAAAGAAAAATATAAAAAAGAGAGTGCCCTACTTTATTACCAGAATGGAAAAGCAAGTACTTTGCTACATGAGGATACCAAGGCACTTTTGGAGCTTCTGTTGTATATGCTGGCAGAACGTGGCGAGGAGGAAACAAACCGTTTCATTCGAAAAGAAGTATTAAAAGGCAGGATTCCTTACGAAAAAGCCGCACTGGAAGAACTAAGGAAACAACTGTAAAATGTTGTGTTACCGAAACTGTATATTTGCAAAATAGATTATATTTTTATAGCGGGAACAGATTTTATGTTATCGTATCAAAAAGCTTGAAATACTACTTTGCCTTTTGACAGAAATGTGATTTTTTATGTTCGCTCAAGGTTGAAGCAAATTCCGGCTTCTGTCGGTATAATCACGAACTGCTTTTTATGGCTTGTCTAGTGTTCCTTACAGACATGTGCTGATAAAACATAATCTGCTGCGACAATCTGTTTAAAAAAATCCCGGACATATAGTTATCAAAATAGAATTGGTAGCTAAATGTCCGGGATTTTTGAGTTTTGGAGCGCAGATTTAATCATGACTTTATCAGCACAGTCTGTTAGTAACACTGCAAGGCGTTAATCGCAGGTTCGCGTTATACCGACAGAAGCCGGAATTTGTTCAACGCATTAGCGAACACAAAACGATATTCTGTCAGAATGCAAAGAGTATTTCTAAGCTTTTCTCTAAAATAACATAAAATCTGTTCCGCCATGAAAAAACATAATCTGTTTTGCTGATACATAGTTTTGATAAAGCAACCATTTACAGTTGGTTCCAAAAATCAGCCATATCGGCTGGAAGCGGTGCAGTGAATACCATTGTTTCTTTCGTAATTGGGTGACGGAATTCCAATTTGTGGGAATGCAGAGCCTGTCTGGTAAGTTCCGTAGAGGCAGGATGATATAAAAAGTCGCCAATCAGCGGATGACCGATAGAAGACATATGAACACGAATCTGATGGGTACGCCCGGTTTCTAATATAAGAGACAGCAGGGTGTATCCATTTTTTGAGTCAATTTTCCGGTAATGGGTAACAGCACGTTCGCCATGTGTATAATCAATCTGGCGCTCGATAGTAGAGTTATCCTTTCTTCCGATAGGAGCATCAATTGTGCCGGAATCGTCCGTTTCACCACAGACAATAGCGAGATATTCACGTTTTATACTTTTTACAGCAACATCCTGACTTAAAATGGCAGAACTTAACATGTGCTTTGCGATAATTGTAAGCCCGGTTGTATTTTTATCCAAACGGTTTACACAGCGGAATGTATAAGGAATGCCCTGATTTGCAAAATAATAGCAGACTGCATTAGCCAAAGTATTTTCATAGTGATTAAGGGAAGGGTGAATCGGCATATTGGCAGGTTTGTCTATAACTAAAATGTCATCATCTTCGTATACAGTGGAAAATGGGGCATAGACCGGCGGAATGTTTGCGGAGCATTCTTCTTCGATTAGTTTGATTTCAAGTAAATCACCGGTTTTTACATGTGTATTTACATATTCCCATTTCCCATTTAACAAAATGCTTTCCGGTGTCTTTTTCAGATGTACCATGACGGCATGAGGATAGCATTTCACTTTCAAATAGGATGAAATTGTGCAGTTATTAAATTCGTCTGTAATTTGATAAGTAAAATTGCGTTGCATAGAGAATCCTCATTTCACATGATAGTTGTTTTGTAATGTTTTTCAGTGTCATTTGCAAAGATGACCATAATAAATATATTATAGCGAAGCATAAACATTTTGAAAAGAAAAAAAGGGGAAAAGCACAAAGGAGCGGATGTTTACATAGAATGTAAAAAGAAGCTTTTAAGGTGCGTTTTGAAGACTTTTTTATATCCCCTAACCTTGGAACAGGAACTAAAATGCCTGCAGAAAATGAAAAATGGCGACCTTGAGGCAAGAAATGAGTTGATTCTTAGGAATATGCGTCTTGTGGCACATGTTGCCAAAAAATACCAAAGCAGAGAGGAAGACCTGGAAGATTTAATATCGATTGGCACCATTGGTTTGATTAAAGCAATTTCCACATATAAAGAGGAGTATGGGAGCAGACTTGCTACTTATGCAGCACGTTGTATTGATAATGAACTGCTGATGTATTTTCGGGCAAAAAAGAAAACTTCCCGTGAGATGTCTCTCTATGAACCAATCGGCACGGATAAGGAGGGAAATCAGATTCAACTGGTAGATGTGATTGTCAGTGAAGATGTGGATGTGGTGGAACAGATGGAACTGAACCAAAAGACGGAAAAACTGACAAAAATCATTTCTGATGTCTTAAACGGAAGAGAACTTTTTATTATTATTAATCGATATGGGTTATTTAACAAAGAACCGATGACGCAACGTGAAATTGCTGATAAATTGGGAATATCAAGGTCCTATGTCTCACGGATTGAGAAAAAGGCACTGGAAAAAATAAAGAAGGCCTTTTAGTCTTTTCAAATGAGATGGTATCTGTTATAATATAAAGATACCATCTTTTATCAATTTTAAGGGCGGTTCGCCCATATTTCCCAAACAAAACAGAATATAGAAAAGGGGATGATTCTTTGTACAGTATCGTAACAACTGCAATTGTACAGGGTATAAAAAGTGTGCCTGTATATGTAGAAGCAGATGTAAGTGACGGTATGCCGATTTTTGAAATGGTGGGTTTTTTATCGTCAGAGGTGAAGGAGTCGAAAGAACGGGTGCGCACAGCATTGCGAAATTCCGGCTATATGCTTCCGGCGAAGCGTATTACTATTAATTTTATACCGGCAAACATTCGAAAAACAGGTTCTGGATTTGATTTACCTATCGCACTGGCTATTTTATGTGCGATGGGGATTGTGCCGGAGGAAGCATTACAAGATACGTTTATCATTGGTGAGATTAGCTTAAATGGGGAGCTAAAACCGGTAAATGGTATTTTGCCCATGGTATCCGAGGCTTGTGAGAAGGGGAGCAGAAAGTGTATTGTGCCTTTTGAAAATGCCGGTGAGGCCGGATTAGTGACCGGAGCGGATGTTTTTGCACTGCAAACATTGAATGAAGTAATTGCACTATTCAACGGAACTTCTTATGATGAATTATTGTCCGTCAGGAAGAAGTGTAAAGATGCAGGAAGAGAGAACACAGATTATCCGGTTGGGTGCGGGACAGGTAATATGGGACATGTTCCGGATTTTTCGGAGATTAACGGTCAACACGTATTAAAAAGAGCGTGCGAGACAGCAGTGAGCGGAATGCACAATCTGTTAATGATTGGTCCTCCGGGAGCGGGGAAAACGATGACCGCGATGCGGATTCCTACTATTTTGCCACCACTTAAGGCGAGTGAACAGATGGAACTTTCTAAAATATACAGCGTGAGCGGATTGTTTACAAATCGGGAATCCTTACTGGATGTAAGACCATTTCGCTGCCCACATCATACCATAACTCCGCAGGGACTTGCAGGTGGTGGCATAATCCCAAAACCAGGGGAAATATCATTAGCACACAAAGGGGTGTTATTTTTGGATGAATTGCCGGAATTTAAAAAGGATACTTTGGAGATTTTAAGACAGCCAATGGAGGATAAAGTAGCGAGACTGGTGCGTTTAAATGGTAATTTTGAGTACCCTGCAGATTTTATGCTTGTGGCGGCAATGAACCCTTGTAAGTGTGGATATTATCCGGATATGCAGAGGTGCCGTTGCAATGCGGCGGGTATAGAGCGTTACATTAATCGGATTAGTCAGCCGCTTTTAGACCGCATTGATATTTGTGTAGCAACGATACAAATTCCATTTGAGGAATTGAATGGCGAGTCAAAGGAAGAGACTTCCGAACAAATCAGAGAAAGGGTAATGGAAGTGCATGAACGTATGCAGTATCGGTTCCGGAATGAGAATTTTTTGTTTAATAGCCAGATTCCGGCATCTAAGATAAAAGAATATTGTAAATTAGATGCTAAACAGGAAAATTATATGGAACAGACCTATAAAAAGCTCAATCTGACTGCCAGAGCCTATCATAAAATTTTGAAGGTGGCGCGGACATTAGCAGACATGGATAAATCGGAAGACATTATGATGAGACATTTAAACGAGGCGATTTGTTATCGGAATGTAGATAAACAGTTGTGGAGGTGAGCGTATGCAGTATCAGTATTGGCTATCCAATATAGAAGGAATTGGTTCGGTTACGATAAGAAAACTTATGAATTATGTAGGGTCAGCGGAGGAACTGTATTTTTTACCGGAAGAATATTTTGAGCGGATGGAAGAGGTTAGAGAGGAAGAACAAAAGAGGATTATAGAAAGCAGAAGTAAATGGGATTTGGAAGGTAAATGGGAAAGTTTTCAAAAGAAAGGAATATCCTTTGTGTCACAGGAGATGGAAGCATATCCGGACAAATTGCGATACATACAAAATCCACCATATAGCATATATTTTAAAGGAAGCCTTCCGGACGAGCATCGTAGAACGGTAGCGATTGTCGGCGCGAGACGTTGTTCGGAATATGGCAGAAGTATGGCGGAAAAATTAGGAGAACAATTAGCAAAATATGATATCGCTGTTATTAGCGGCATGGCAAGAGGGGTAGATGCTTATGGTCATATTGGTGCACTGCGGGGAAAAGGAAAAACATATGCTGTTTTAGGTTGTGGCGTAGATGTTTGTTATCCGGCAATGCATAAACAGTTGTACCATGATATTTTAGACAATGGCGGTATTATTTCGGAGTATCCGCCGGGAACGGAGCCAATGCCGCGATTATTTCCTGCCAGAAATCGTATTATTTCTGCGTTAAGTGATACAATAGTGATAGTTGAGGCGAAAGAAAAAAGTGACTCACTCATTACGGCAGATTTTGCATTGGAACAAGGAAAAGACATTTTTGCTTTTCCGGGAAGGGCAACAGATGAGCTTAGTTTTGGCTGTAACGCATTGATAAGACAAGGGGCTGGCATTATTACAAGCATCGATTCTTTCCTGGCAGATTTTGGGGTTTTTAAGGACAATGAATACCATCAGGAGAGCCTTTTTGAAAAATTTCCAAATTTTATCCTTGAAAAAGAAGAAAGCATGGTGTATAGTTGTCTCGATTTACGTCCGAAGAGTTTGGAAGAGATTTCATTCCGGACGGGGATAAAAACGCAGTATTTAATCGGTCTTATTCAAGGCATGATAGAAAAAGGTGTTTTGAAAGAGATTTTTCGTAACTATTATATAAGAACAAATTAGGAGAAATATTATGGCAAAGTATCTGGTAATCGTGGAATCACCAGCGAAAGTGAAGACGATTAAGAAGTTTTTGGGGAAAAATTATGAAGTTGTTGCATCGAATGGTCATGTGAGAGACTTGCCAAAAAGTACGTTAGGATTTGATGTAGAGAATGATTTTGAACCAAAGTACATCACCATACGTGGGAAAGGTGAAGTCTTGGCAAAACTTCGTAAAGAAGTGAAGAAAGCAGATAAAATTTATCTTGCAACTGACCCGGACCGTGAAGGAGAAGCGATTTCATGGCATTTAAGTCAGACTTTGAAAATGGAAGATAAAGATGTGAATCGTATCAGTTTCAACGAGATTACCAAGAATGCCGTAAAAACTTCTTTAAAACAACCGCGTGAGATTGATATGGACCTTGTGAATGCACAGCAGGCGCGTCGTATGTTAGACCGTATGGTTGGTTACAAAATAAGCCCGCTTTTGTGGGCGAAGGTAAAGCGAGGACTAAGTGCAGGCCGTGTACAGTCAGTTGCTTTGCGTATTATCTGTGACCGGGAGGAAGAAATCAATGCATTTATTCCGGAGGAATACTGGACATTGGATGCAAAACTTCAGATTCCAGGCGAGAAGAAACCGCTGACAGCCAAATTCTATGG